>JBAQWH010000598.1:0-4777 GCA_049298815.1 Thermoanaerobaculia bacterium
GCGTGACATCGCGGCGGTGCCCGGCGTGAGTCGCCCCCGTCCCAGGGCCTGGCTTCGCCGCAGACACCGCCGCGCGCCCCCCGATGTGCTAGGTTACGAGTCCTTTCGGAGGCTCCATGGACGAACATTCCGGACCACTCAGCAAAACCCCCCTCAACGCACTCGAGCGCGAGCTCGGCGGGAAGATGGTCGACTTCGGCGGCTGGGAGCTGCCGGTGCAGTTCAGCGGCATCATCGAGGAGCACGAGGCAGTCCGCACCGCGGTCGGCCTCTTCGACGTCTCGCACATGGGCGAGGTGACCGTGCGCGGTCCGCAGGCGCTCGAGCTGCTCCAGAAGGCGACCTGCAACGACGTCGCGAAACTCGAGGACGGGCGGATCCACTACAACGGTCTGCTCTACCCGACCGGCGGCTTCGTCGACGACATCCTGATCTACCGCGTCGCGGCCGACGACTACTTCGTCGTCGTCAACGCCTCGAACACCGACAAGGACTTCGAGTGGCTCCAGCAGTCGGCGCAGGGCTTCGACGCCGAGGTGCGGAACGTGAGTGCCGACTACGCGCAGCTCGCGATCCAGGGTCCCCAGGCCGAGAAGCTCCTCCAGCCGATGACCGACGTGCCGCTCGCATCGATGAAGTACTACCGGTTCGGGCAGGGGACCGTGAACGGCGTCCCGGCGATCGTCTCGCGCACCGGCTACACCGGCGAGGACGGCTTCGAGGTGTACCTTGCGCCCGCGCATGCACCGGCGCTCATGCGGAAGATCGTCGAAGCGGGGGCCAAGCCCTGCGGCCTCGGCGCCCGTGACACGCTCCGCCTCGAGGCGAAGATGGCGCTCTACGGGAACGACATCGACCACACGACCACCCCGGTCGAGGCCGACCTCGGCTGGATCGTCAAGGCCGACAAGGGAGACTTCGCGGGTCGCGACGTCATCGTCCGCGAACAGCAGGAAGGACCGCGCCGGAAGCTCGTCGGTTTCGAGATGATCGACCGCGGCATCGCGCGCCACGGCTACCCGGTCGTCGACGGCGGCGAGGAGATCGGCGTCGTCACCAGCGGCACGCACTCGCCGACATTGAAAAAGGCGATCGGACTCGCATATCTTCCGCTCGATAAGGCGGCTCAGGGGACGGAGTTCGCGATCCTCATTCGTGGAAAAGAAACCCGGGCCCGCGTCATCCCGACACCGTTTTACAAACGAACGAAGTAGAGGCGCGTCTGCGCCCGAAGGAGCATCGCATGATCCTGGAAGACGTCAGGTACGCGAAAAGCCACGAATACGTTCATGTCGAGGGCGAGATCGCCACGATCGGCATCAGCGACTTTGCCCAGAAAGAGCTCGGGGACGTCGTCTTCGTCGAGCTCCCGCAGGTCGGTTCGCAGCTCGACCAGGGCGATGAGCTCGGAAGCATCGAGTCGGTGAAGGCGGTCTCGGAGCTCTTCGTCCCGATCGCGGGCGAGGTCATCGAGGTCAATGAAGCGCTCGCCGACAAGCCGGACCTCGTGAACACCGACCCGTTCGGCGACGGCTGGATGGTCAAGATCAAGATCAAGGACATCACCGAGCTCGACGTCCTGATGACGACCGAGGATTACGAAGACTTCGTCAAGAGCCAGAGCAAGTAGTTGAGGAGTCGTCAGTGGCCAGTGGCCAGTGGTCGGCGGTGAGAGGTCGGTGAACAACCGTCCCCTGCCGTTGAACGCTGGCCACTTTGCGTCGAGACTGCCACCACTGACCACTGACCACTGACCACTGACCACCGACCACCGAACCAGACTCGAGTTCAAAATGAGCCTCCCGGACCCCCAGGACGACAAGTCCACCCATCGCTACATCCCCAACGCATCTGCCGACATCAAGGACATGCTCGAGACGATCGGCGTCGATTCGATCGACCGCCTGTTCGAGAGCATCCCTTCGAACGTCAAGCTCGACCGCCTGCTGGACGTGCCCGGCCCCTGGTCCGAGCTCGAGACGCGGCGCTGGTTCCGTGCCCTCGCGGCGCGCAACGTCACCTCGGCGGACCACCTCTCGTTCCTCGGCGGGGGAGCCTATTCGCACTATCAGCCGGCCTGCGTCGACCAGCTGCTCCTGCGCGCCGAGTTCCTGACCTCCTACACGCCGTACCAGCCGGAAGTCTCGCAGGGGACGCTGCGGTCGATCTTCGAATACCAGACGCACCAGGCGCTGCTGACCGGCCTTGACGTCGCCAACGCCTCGCTCTACGACGGGTCGACGGCGCTCTGCGAGGCGGTGCTGCTGGCTGAGCGGGTGGCGAAGAACAAGAAGAAGGTCGTTGTCGCGAAGTCGATCCATCCCGAATATCGCCAGACGCTGCAGACGTACGTGCAGAACCTCGGACTCGAGACCGTGGAGGTCGGCTGGACGGCCGACGGCCGCGTCGATCTCGACGCGTTGCGTGCGGCCGCGGACGGCGCGTTCGCCGTTGCGGTGCAGTCGCCGAACTTCCTCGGTGTCATCGAGGACTACGACGCGGTGGTCTCTGCCGCCGGCGACGCAACGAAGATCGCGGTCGTCGCCGAGGCGACGTCGTTCGGCATCGTGACACCTCCGGGCGAGCACGGCTTCGACATCTGCGTCGGCGAAGGGCAGGCGTGGGGGATCCCGACTTCGTTCGGCGGCCCGTACGTCGGCTTCATGGTCGTGCGCGACGCGCTCAAGCGTCACATGCCGGGCCGGCTGGTTGGAGAGACGGTCGACGTCGACGGACGACGGGCCTACGTGCTGACGCTTGCCACCCGCGAGCAGCACATCCGCCGCGGCAAGGCGACCTCGAACATCTGTACGAACGAAGCGTTGATCGCGCTCGCCGCGAACATGTACCTCTCGCTGATGGGGCGCCACGGCCTGCGCGAAGTCGCGACGCAGTGCCTGCAGAAGGCGGCGTACCTCCGCGGGAAGCTCGCTGCGATTGCGTCCGTCGAGCTGCCGTTCGCCGGTCCCGTCTACAACGAGTTCGCGGTTCGCACGCCGCTTCAGGCGCGCGATCTCCTTGCGAAGCTCGAAGCACAGAAGATCCTCGGCGGCATCCCGCTCGGCAGATTCTACGAAGGCCATGACCGCGACGTCCTCGTCGCCGTGACCGAGTTGCACACGCGCGAGCAGCTCGATCAGTTCGCCGAGGCGTTCGCCGCGGCCGTCTCAGGGGGTGCGCGATGACCACGACCACCGAAACCGCAGTCACCAGCGATGTGGCGCAGCAGTCGAACGCCGAGCCGCTGATCTTCGAGAAGTCCAGGACCGGCCGCCGCGGGTACCAGTTGCCAGCGCTCGACGTCGACGAGCGTCCGCTCGACGACCTCCTGCCAGCCTCGCTCAGGCGCAACGACATCGACGGGGAGGTCGAGGTCTCGGAAGTGGACGTCATCCGCCACTTCACGCGGCTCTCGAAACTCAACGTGTCGATCGACGCGGGGCTCTACCCGCTCGGCTCCTGCACCATGAAACACAACCCGCGCATCAACGAAGAGATCGCACGGGTGCCCGGGTTCGCGCACTCGCACCCACTGCAGCCAGACCATCAGGTGCAGGGGAACCTCGAGCTGCTCTGGCACCTCGAGGAGACGCTGAAAGAGATCTTCGGCATGCCGCGCGTCACGCTGCAGCCGGTGGCCGGAGCGCATGGCGAGCTGACCGGCGTGATGATGGTCCACAAGGCGCTGTCGAGCACCGGCAACCCGCGCAAGTACATCCTCATCCCCGATTCGGCGCATGGGACGAACCCTGCGTCGGCGGCGTTCGCCGGCTACGAGATCAAGGAGCTGAAGTCGAACAGCCGCGGGACGCTCGATCCGTCGACGGTCGCCGAGGCGGTCACCGACGAAGTCGCTGCGCTGATGATCACGGTGCCGAACACGCTCGGCGTCTTCGAGCCGGAGATCAAGCAGTTCGCAGACATCCTTCACGCGAAGGGTGCGTACCTGTACTGCGACGGCGCGAACCTGAACTCGTTCGTCGGCATCGCGCGCCCCGGCGACATGGGGATCGACGTCATTCACTCGAACCTCCACAAGACGTTCTCCACGCCGCACGGTGGCGGTGGTCCCGGCGCCGGACCGGTCGGGATCAGCGAGCGCCTCATCCCGTTCCTGCCGTCGCCGACAGTGGAGCGTCGCGACGACGGGACGTTCTTCCTGCAGTACGACCACCCGGACTCGATCGGGCGCGTGCGCGCGTTCAACGGGAACTTCGGGGTGCTCGTCCGTGCGCTCACCTACATGCGCTCGATGGGGCCGACGGGCCTGCGCCGCGTGGCCGAGCTCGCGGTGCTCAACGCGAACTACATCCGCGCACGGCTCAAGGGGACGTACCACCTGCCGTACGATTCGCCGACGCTGCACGAGGTCGTGTTCAGCGACAAACACCAGACCGCGAACGACGTCCACACGCTCGACATCGCGAAGCGACTGATGGACTACGGTTTTCACCCGCCGACCATCTACTTCCCGCTCATCGTCTCCGGCGCGCTGATGATCGAGCCGACCGAGACCGAGCCGAAGGAAGAGCTCGACGCATTCTGTGAGGCGATGATCGCGATCGCGAGGGAGTGCCAGGAGAGGCCGGAGCTGGTCCGCTCCGCCCCCCACACCACCCCGGTTCGGCGCCTCGACGAGGCCCGCGCCGCCCGGCAGCCGGTGCTGCGGTGGAGCAAGTAGGGGCGTCCGAAGCTTCGTGAAAGGCGAGCCGCCTAAGTAGCCGCGGCGCGGCTGTGGCGTGTAGCCGGGGGTGGAGCGAAGCGACACCCCCGGAAA
>JBAQWH010000599.1:0-7155 GCA_049298815.1 Thermoanaerobaculia bacterium
GTACGCGCCCACGGGGACTGCCGTCGCGGCGTCGTTCCGATCCTGCAGCGACGGGTCGTTCATCGCGACGACCGGGTTGGGGTCGAATACCCGCGCCGGTTTCGCGTCGAAGTAGAGCGGCCGTTCGAAGAGCAGCGTGCCGCTCTTTTCGTCCAGATAGCGAGCGATCGGACGCGCGAGCTCGTCGGTCGTAACGATCTCCCTCACATGCCGGATGGCTCCACCTTCGCGTACGGCGAATCGTCCGCGTCGCGGTCGCACTGCCTCCCGGGGATTCGCAGGCAGCGGCGTCCTGCTGACGACGTACTCGTCGAGGAGCGGAGTCCCATCGACCACCCGCCGGTAGCGGTAATGCATCCCGGTCAGCGACTCGCGGACGAGCTCGAGCTGGAGCGAGCTGTCCCGCGGTGCGGGCCGCTCGTTCCCCTGCGCGGCCACCGCGACGAGCAAGAGAACCCCAAGCAGAGCACGCATCACGCAGAGTCTACGGGCGAGCGGCGCTCTTCGTCTCGGTTCCTCCCGCCTCGGCTCCCCGCTCCGCGGGAAGAGAGAAGAAGAACGTCGTCCCGGAGCCTTCCCTGCTCTCGACCCAGATGCTTCCACCGTGGCGCTCCACGATCTGTTTCGTGATGTAGAGCCCGAGCCCCAGTCCGCCGAAGTTCGTCGACGACACGTGGCGTCCGCGGTGGAATCGCTCGAAGACCTGGGACATCTCGTCCGCCGGAATGCCAATGCCGCGATCGGTCACCGAGGTGACGACCTGCCCGCCCCGGTCGTCGACGGCGATGGTGATGTCGCTTCCGTCGGGCGAGTACTTGACGGCGTTCTCGACGAGGTTCCCGAGCACCTGTTCCAGGCGGTCGCGGTCGCCGATGACGGTCCGGCGCCCGTTCGGGCCGTTGACGTGGAAGCTCCGTTCGCTCACGGCCGCTCGGTGACGCTGCACGACTTCGCCGACGAACTGCGGCCACTCGATCTCCTCGCGGCGGATCTCGAGCCGTCCGGTCTCGATTCGGGAGACGTCGAGGAGCTCGAGGATCAGCCTCGCCATCCGGTCGATCTGGTCGAGGGCGATGTCGAGGTACTCCTCCGAGGTGTCGAGGTCGCCCTCCTTGATCAGCGTCTTGGCGAGCTGCGTGTAGCCCTTGATCGACGTGACTGGCGTGCGGAGCTCGTGCGAGGCGATGGAGAGGAACTCGTCCTTGAGCCGCGACAGGTCCTCCATCTTGCGGCGGGCATCGACCTGCTCGGTGTAGAGCCTGGCGTTCTCGATCGCGAGCGACGCGCGCTCCGCGAGCAGCTCGGCGAGCGGCAGCTTCTCGTCGGTCATCGCGCGCTCGTGGTCATTTGCGGCGATCACGAGGGCGCCGAGCATCTCTCGACGCGTCCGGAGAGGAAGCACCAGGAGCGACGCCAGCTGCATCGGCGCCGCGTCGTTGGTGCCGCCGTCCTCGGGGTTCACCGGCTCGATCGTGGAACCCGCGGTGAGCGACGGATAGCCGGTCGCAACGACCTGCCCGATGACCCCTTCACCGATCGTGAGCGGCTGCCGTTCGATGTACGACGATGCGAGTCCGAGCGATGCCATGTCGCGGTTGAAGATCGACGCCACCTGCAGCTCGGCCGAGTCGGGCGTCTTGAGGACGACCGCGGTCCAGTCGCCGAGAATCTCCGCGACCCGCTCGGCGATGGCCTGCGTCACCCAGGCGGGATCGATGTTCGACGTGAAGAACGCGCCGGCGTCCGCGAGGATCTGGGCCCTTTCCGCCTGCGCGTGCATCTCTTCTTCGAGGCGCCGCCGCTCGGTGATGTCGCGGAACGTGACGATGACGCCGTTGGTTCCGCCGTCTTCCTGGAGGGGCGTCGCGTTCATCGAGACCGCGACGCGTTCGTCCGGACGCTCGATCAGAACCGTTGCGTCGTGGACCGGCCGGCCACTCGAGAGCGCACGTGCGGCCGGAAGCTCATGCTCGGCGAGAGGCCTTCCGTGCGGGTCGCGGAACCGGTAGACCTCCGCCTGGTCGTTGATCGGCACCCCGGTGGCAGAGGATCCGAGGAGACGCCGCGCGGCCGGGTTCACGAACACCACCTTGCCGTCACCATCCACCAGCATCACGCCGTCGGACATCCCCGCGATGATTGCCTCGGTACGCCGCACCTGCCGCGAGATCGAGTCGAGAACGGCCGCTTCGATCCGAGCTACCGCGAGCGCGCCAGCGATCACGATCAGGATCCCTCCAACGACCATCACGAGGATGAACGCCTGGCGCGCGGAGCTCACCTCGTCGAAGGTCTCGGCCTGTCGCTGGCGATGCTCATCGGCGATCGCTCCCGCATAGTCGGGAGTGAGGCGGCTGATGCGCGCGGTCTCGAGCATCACCTCCAGCGCGTACGCCCCCTCCCCTTCGCGGGCGAGCTCGATCTGGCGATCCGTCAGCCCCTTGAGATCGACATAGTGGCGCCGGAACTGGGCGATTCGGGTGCCGTCCCGAGGCTCGGTCGCCAGCCGCGTCGCTGCCGAGTACGAGCGGTCCGCCCCGCGCACCGCGTCGTCGTACTGCTGCAGAAACTGCGTCTGCTGCGTCAGCAGATAGCCGCGCGCCGACGAGACCATCAACTCGGTCGACCGGTCCATCTGCCGGACCGCGTCGAGCAGCGGCGCCGACTCCTGGAACATCAGATGCTCCTGCCCCTTCACCGCCTGCAGCACGACGACCGTCGCCACCACACCGGAAGCAACGAGCAGGGCGAGGCCGGCAAAGGCCCCCCACAACATCCGACGAATCGACGAAGACATACCCCGAACCGACGGGCGAAGGTGCAAGCTTGGGGCCGGACCAAATACGAAGTCCCAGAAAAGACGGTACTTGCGGGTTGGCAGACCGGGAACGCGGCGTGCAATTTGTCTTCGCACCCATGCCGGACCTTCTGCAGAAGTACCGCAGGATGCGCAATTTCGGTGACACGCCGGAGCCGTCCGGCGCCAGGCCGAAGCACGCGGCAAGACGGCCGATCTTCGTCATCCAGAAGCACAGCGCGTCGCACCTTCACTACGACTTCCGGCTCGAGATGGAAGGGGTCCTGAAGTCGTGGGCCGTGCCGAAAGGACCGAGCTACGACCCGTCGGTGAAACGGCTCGCCATGATGACCGAGGACCACCCATACGACTACGCGTCGTTCGAGGGGGTCATTCCGGAAGGCAACTACGGCGCGGGGAACGTCATCATCTGGGACCAGGGGACGTGGGAGTTCATCGAGCCGGGCGACGACCCTGGGAAAGCGCTGGCGGAAGGCAAGCTGACCTTCAGGCTTCAGGGGAAGAAGATGTTCGGCGAGTGGCGCTGGTGAAGATCGGTGGCCGCTCGAAATCGGACAGGGGCAACGAGTGGCTGCTCCTCAAGCACCGTGACGAGTTCGCCAGCGTGGACGTCGATGTGACGAAGGTCGCGCCACGGTCGGTCGTGTCGAACAGAACCGTCGAAGAGGTCAGCGGAGCGCGGATCTGGGAGAGCAATCGGAAGGCGGCCGGCCGGGGAGCGCCGACGCTCGCGGCGCGCCTGGAGCGGGAGCGCACGTCGTCCGGTAAGACGGCGAAGCGGAGTCCGGCGAAAAGGACGACTACGAAGGCGTCTGCGAAGCGAGGTGATGCTGCGCCATCTCGAGGAGCTTCCGCTCCGAGTCGAAGCTCGCCCGCGCAATCGCCGCCGAAAGCTCGACCCACTCGACGTCGTCCACCTCGCTGAGCTGCGGCGTCAGTTCCCCTGCGACGTAGTCCATCAGATAGAAGTCGACCCGCTTGTGGATGAGGGCGTCGCCCGCACGGAAGTAATACTCGATGGTGTCGAGGGGCCGGGTGATCCGCGCCTCGAGCCCGGTCTCCTCGAGGACTTCCCGAAGCGCTGCCTGCTCAGAGGTTTCGCCCTGCGTGACCGCCCCTTTCGGGAGCCCCCAGCGCGACCGGTTCCGCGTCGCGATGAGCGCGACGAAGAGCGCCTCGCCCCGCCGATCGATCACAGCCCCGCCGGAAGAATGCTCGTCACGGGTGGGACGCCGCATCGTGGCCGTCATCGTCGCCGCGATTCTAGCTCGATTACGGAACCGCCGACCGCCGTTCTCACCCCCCTGTTTCGTCAGCGGCTGGCGGCTGCAACACCTCGTCTACGCCGATGCCTAGTGCTTTTTCGGAAAAAAGCGTTACATTTTGCTCACAGTTAGCGGATCGAAGGAGGGCTCACGGCATGTCAACGCTCCTCACCATCATCGGACTCGTTCTTCTCGCCGGACTCGTGGTGTTTCTCATCAAATCGCTGAGGAAAGACCACATCGATGCCTTCCTGTTGAAGCGCCAGCCAACGTCGAAGATCGCGACCCGAGCCGAGTTCGTGGAGGGAACGCAGCGCATCCCGGTGGCCCTTTCTCTGGCGCCGACGGCGATTTACTACGAAAGCCCCGACCTCGAGGCGTCGTTCGATCTGGACCGGCTCGACGAGATCGAGTACGCCGACGAGCTCGCCACCGGCATGACGATCGATTCGAAGCTCAGGGTCCTCCGGCTCCGTTCGCACGGACACGCCGTCGAGTTCCTCCTCGAGCACGACGAAGCGCAGAAGTGGCAGACGGCGCTCCCCGCGACCGCACGAACACCGGCCGCCCAGCCCCCGGCCCAGGTGATGTAGCAAACGGAATGGCCTGGGAGGGGCGGGTGTTGCCAACCGCTGCCGCAAGGTCGGCCGAGTCGGGGTGTGGCGCAGTCTGGTAGCGCACCTGCTTTGGGAGCAGGGGGTCGGAGGTTCGAATCCTCTCGCCCCGACCAAGATCGATCCAGAACAGACGAAGCCGGCGTAAAACGCCGGCTTCGCTGGTTTCGGAGCGATGTATTAAATTGACGCGCGGTCGCATCACAACCCGCCATCCGTCCCCGTAGCTCAGTTGGATAGAGCAACGGCCTTCTAAGCCGTGGGTCGCAGGTTCGAGTCCTGCCGGGGACGCCAATCGCTACGATGGCGGTGAGCCGCGTTTCCCTTCCGCGTCCGCGAGGCGGTCGCGAATCCGCTCGATGGCACGCAGGAGTTCTTCGCGGTCGGCACGGTGCCTCTCGACCTGGCCGGCAATCTCCGCGATTCGTTCGCGGGAGCTACGAAGGTCGGCGACGAGGCGGTTCAGTTCAGCGGCCATCGGCGAAAATCACCATCACCCCTCGAAATGCCAATAACTCGCCAATCGCGCGACCAGTCAGCACTTGCGTACAGAGTCGGGGTCAGAAGATGAGCTGGAGCTGCACCCTGGCCTGACGCGTCGTCTCGCCGGCGTCGTCGTCCTCAATCCTGCGAACGTCGGTCTGCAGTTTGAGGTTGTGCTTGCGCAGGTACCAACTGAAGGCCACGCCGGTTTCGGTCCGGCTGTCGTCGCCTGCCCGGTCGCTCGGATCGACCACCCCGTAGCGGGCGGCGATCTCGAACCGGTCGCGCACGAGGAACCATCCGGGCTGCACGTACCATCCGTCGGACGTACTTGCAGCGCCCGTTTCCGGATCGTTGTCGCGGGTGAAGTACTCGCCGAGGATCGAAAAGCCGCGATGCTTGAAGGCGACGTCCGCGCCGAGGATCTCGTGCGAGACGTCGTTCGAGCTCGTGGCGCCGGCGCGGTCGTTGTTCGCGTAGTTCGCAGCGATCGCGAAGAGCGGCCGCTTGCGGCTCTCGAAGTCGCCTTCCGAGTACTTCAGGTCGCCGAACGGCTGCCAGGCGACGCGTCCCGCGACCATGAGCGATCCGTCTTTGTTCTCGAAGCTGCGGCCGTTGCCGTTGAACGCGCCCGCCTGCCACACGACGCGCTTCCCGAGCGCCGCTCCGGTGAGCTGAACGCCTACGTCGCGTCCCGGCGCGAACTCGTCCGACGCGTCGGAGCGGTCGACGAACTGCTGGCGGGACGACGACGTGAGCTCCTGCCGGCCGAAGGGTGCCTTGAACTGGCCGACGGTGACCTGCAGCGCCTTCGTCGCCTGGTAACTGACAGCGGCGTCCTTCAGCACGTTGCCCTTGTCGGCCCAGTCGAGCTGGAGCTCGAAGGTCAGCTTTTCGGAGTAGGCCCATCCTTCGAGCTTGGTCCTCGCGCGGGGGATCTCGAAGAACGTGGTCCCGTCGGCGCCGTCCGCGTCTTCTCCGGTGAATCGGAACTGCAGCCGGTTGGTGAGGCTCAGGCCCGCGCCGGCGGTCTCGAGGGTCGTCTTCCCGTCGCTCCACCCGATCTTCACCGGCGGTTCCTCGGCGGACTGGGCCGATGCGGGGATCGAGACGACGAGAGCCAGCGTACCTGCGGCGAAAATTGCGCGACCAAACGACTTCATCCACTCCTCCGATGCGCTCGCCGTCGGGCGCGCGGAACGAGATGGTAGGGCACGAAAGTGAACGGCGCGAGCAGTAGGTGTGAAGTCGGTGTAAGGCGACCCTCAGCCGGTCAGCTTCGCGAGCTCCTGGCGGATCACGCCATGGCCGGTCGCGACGTCGAAATCACGCTGCAGCAGCGGGACGTAGCGGGCCGCAAACTCTGCATCCGGCTCGTTGCCGAAGAAGCGTCCGATGCGCGCTGCGAGCGCTGCGATCTGCACCTCGTCGAAATCGCGGGTCGCCGTCTCGTCGATGTCGGCGATGAGCGAGGTGATCGGACGCAGCCACTCGAAAAACGGATCCTGCATCAGCAGGTTGAAGAGGTGGCTCGGGCTCGAGATGTGGGCACCGGTCGCTGCGTAGTCGGCCTTCGCAGCGTCGATGAGCGCCTTGTGAAGAGGGAGGAGCGCCTTCGAGAGCGCACGAAGCGTCGCACGTTGGGCGGCTCGGACGGGGTCGTCCGGTGTGTGCATTCTTCGGGCGAGAAACTCGTCTTTCCGCATGGAAAAAATCACGCCTCCACGGTTGGCTGGGGAAGGGTGGGTAGGCAGTAGCCAACCGTGGAGGCAATGAAGCGTGGAAGCGCTTTCAGGGTCCCCAAGTGTATCCCAACCGTGCGCTGCCAATTCAAGTGATTTGCGCTTGCCGTGCCTGAATGGCGTGCGTAGAATGCGCCTCCGCCGGAATGAACGGCGGAGGCGTCAGGTTACGGCGTCGTGCTCGCACCCATAGCTCAATTGGATAGAGCATCTGACTACGGATCAGAAGGTTG
>JBAQWH010000600.1:0-15928 GCA_049298815.1 Thermoanaerobaculia bacterium
GACCTATAGGACCAATAGGACCTATAAGAGCCACCACCCGGTCGCCATGTGGGCGGGTGGGTTCGTATAGGTCCTATTGGTCCTATAGGTCCTATTGTCCTATTCCTACCGTCCCCGCAGAAACGCGCTGAACCCCTCTGCTGGAACCGGTTCCTTCACCAGGAAGCCCTGCATGAGGTCGCAGTCGTGGCGGCGGAGGAAGTCCGCCTGTTCCTGCAACTCGACCCCCTCGGCGATCACCCGCAGCCGCAGGCTGTGCGCCATCACGATGATCGCGGTCACGATCGCGGCGGTGTCGGGATCGACCACGATGTCGCGGACGAACGACTGGTCGATCTTGAGCGTGTCGATCGGGAAGCGCTTGAGGTAGCTCAGGGACGAATGGCCGGTGCCGAAGTCGTCGAGCGAGATCCGGATTCCCATCCGTTTGAGCTCGTAAAGCGTCCGGACGCTGAGCTCCGGATTGTGCATCGCGGTGCTCTCGGTGATTTCCAGCTCGAGCATCCGCGGGGGAAGCCCTGTTTCTTCGAGGATCGTGAGGACCTGCTTCGTGAGGTCGGGTTGCTGGAGCTGTGTGACGGAGAGATTCACGGCGAGTGAAAGTGCGTGGTGTCCCGCGTCGTGCCACGCGCGCGCCTGTCTTGCGGCGGTCCGCAGAGTCCAGGTGCCGATCGGGATCATCATGCCGGTCGCTTCCGCGATCGGGATGAACGTTGCCGGGGCGACCGCGCCGAGCTGCGGGTGATTCCAGCGGATCAGCGCCTCGTTGCCGGTGACGCGCCCGGTCTTGATGTCGACGATCGGCTGGTAGTGCATCTGGAACTCGTCGTTCGCGAGCGCTTTCCGCAGTCCCTGTTCGAGCGCGATCCTCTGCAGAGCCTTTGCGTTCACGTGGGCGTTGAACAGCTGGTAGTTGTCGCGCCCGAACTCCTTGGCCTGGTACATCGCCGTGTCGGCGTTCTTGATCAGGGTCTCGGCGTCGGAGCCGTCCTCGGGGTAGAGCGCGATGCCGATGCTCGTCGAGGTGAAGATCTCCCGGCCGTCGATGTGGAACGGGTGACGGATCGCCTCGATGATCTTCTGCGCGACCGGCCCGGCCGTGTCGGTGCTCGGCAGGTGGGGAAGGAGGACGGTGAACTCGTCGCCGCCGAGCCGGGCGACGGTGTCGCTCTCCCGGATGCAGGTCTGGAGGCGTGCGGCGACCGCCTGCAGGAGCTGGTCCCCGGTGTTGTGGCCGAGCGAGTCGTTGATGATCTTGAAGCGGTCGAGATCGAGGAAGAGGACTGCGAGCCTCGTGCGCTCGCGATGCGCGTGGGAGAGCGCGACGCTGAGCCGGTCCTTGAGGAGGAGCCGGTTCGGAAGGTTCGTCAGCGCGTCGTGATAGGCGAGGTGCTTGATCTGCTCCTCCGCGTAAGTCCTCTCGGTGACGTCGCGAACGACGCAGACGATGCCGCCGTCTTCGATTGCGGTCAGCGAGATTTCCTGCGGGAACGACGAGCCGTCGCGGCGAAGCCCGGTCGCCTCGCCGCGCCACCGGCCGCGCTGCTGGACCACCGGCACGATGGAGGTGATGAATCGGACCTGTTCCTGCGGGTCGTAGAGGTCGCAGATGGAGCGTCCGACGAGCGCCGAGGCCGTCCCGTAGCCGAAGAGCTTCGAGAGCGAATCGTTGGCGAAGGTGAGCTCGAGCCGCTCGTCGAAAATGCCGACGCCGTCCATCGACGCGCGGATCGCGGCGGCCTGCTTGCGCAGGGTCTGCTCGGTTTGCTTCCGGTCGCTGACGTCGTAGACGAAGCCCTCGTAGAACGAAGTCCCTTCCGGCGTCGTGATCGTGTGGCAGCTCAGCTGGACGAAGATCGGTGTCCCGTCCCTGCGTCGCCAGAGCACCTCGGCATTGCCGGCTGCGGCGTCGTAGCGGGCGATGTACTCCTCGCGCTCCTGCCGCGTCAGGTAGATGTCTTCCGGCAGGTTCTTCGTGAGGAGCTCGTCGATCGAGTCGTAACCGAGCATCTTCGCGAGCATCTGGTTCGCGGTGATGAGGCGTCCGTCGCGCGTCGACTGGTAGATGCCGACCGCCGCGAAGTCGAAGATGTTCCTGTACTTCCGCTCGGACTCGAGCACCGCCTGCTCGGCACGCCGCCGCTCGGTGACGTCGTGAACGATCGAATAGAGAAGCACACGGCCGGCGACCTCGATCGGGCCGGAGTGCACTTCGACGTCCCGGATCTCACCGGAGGCTCGCATGTGGCGGAACACGAAGTACCCCTGATGCTGGTCGAGGGCGCGGCGCATCTCTTCCAGCACCGCGTCCCGGCCGAGGACGTTGATGTCCCAGAGCCGCATGGAGCGGAGCGCGTCGCGCGTGTAGCCGTAGTAGTCGCACGCGGCGACGTTCGCATCGACGATCGCGCCGTCCTCCGGGTCGACGAGCAGCTGGATCGCGCGCGTGTTCTCGAACATCTGCCGGTAGCGGGTCTCGCTCTGGCGAAGCGCCTCTTCCTTGCGTTTCTGCTCGATCGCAGACGCGATGTGCTGTGCGATGAAGACGAACAGCTCCTTGTCGCGGTCGCTGTAGCGGGTCTGCTCGTTGTACGTCTGCGTGACGATCGCGCCCCAGATCTGGTCTCCGGTCTTGAGCGGGACGCCGAGCCAGTCGACAGAAGGGACGCCGATCAACTCGATCTCACCCGCTGCCTCCAGCTGGTCGAAGACCTCGGGAGTGGCAAGCAGCGGCTGGCCGGTTCGAATGACGTAGGCAGTCAGCCCGTGGCCGGGGTGCATTCCGATCGTCAGCTCGGTCTGGTCGGCTTTGTCGACCTCGTCGACGAAGTAGGGGAAGGTGAGCCAGTCCTTCTTTGCGTCGTACTGCGCGACGTAGAAGTTCGCAGCGTTCATCAGCTCGTCGACCACCCGGTGAATCGCGGCGTAGAGCGCGTCGAGACTCTCGGCATCCCTGCTGAGCTGCGCGATCCGGAAGAGCGCGGCCTGAACCTTCTCGGCCTTCTGAGCGTCCTCGGAATCGCGCTTTTCCCCGCGACGCCACCGCCCCGCAAACCGGCGCGCGGCCCGCTTGACGATGTGCACGAGCGATCTCCGGGCGCGTTGCTGCGGGGTCAGGAGCTCGCCGTCGAGGTCGGCGTGGGTGGTCATTCGGAGAGGTCTTCGAGTTTCCGTCAATTTCTGCAGGCCGCTAGTCGCCCGGGACGCCGTGCTCCCGGAAGTACTGCCAGGCCTGGAAGTTCTGATAGAGGAACCAGGCGATGAAGAGAGCGATGAAGAACTGGCCGCGCATCGCCGCGTAAACGGCAATTGCACCGCCTCCGATGAAGGCGACCCAGATCGCTCCCACGAAGGCCTGTCGCTCGTCGAGGAACATCCTCAGGAAGCTGCGCACCGCGTGACCGCCGTCGAGCGGCGCCACCGGGATCAGGTTGAACATCCCCCAGAAGATGTTCGCGAGCACGAGCAGCGGCAGCAGGACGCGAAGCATGGGGTCCTGCTGCATCACGGCGAAGTTGTTCATCATCAAGCTCACCACGAACGCGAGGGCGAAGCTCGAGGCCGGTCCTGCGACGCTGATGACGAGCTCCTGCCACGGCCGCGCGCGACGCTGATTGAACGTCGCACCACCCATGCCACCAAGGATGATCTGGCTCGAGCCGAACCCGAGCGCTGCGATCGCACCCGCGTGCGCGAGCTCGTGGATCAGCACGCTCAGGAAGATCACCGGAATCCAGATGAGCGCGTACTGCACCCCGAGCTCGGCGTTGTAGTTCATCGCCACGAAAAAGACGATGAGGATGATGAAGCTGAGGTCGAGATCGATGGAGGTCTTGCCGAGGGAGCCGAGACGAAGCATGCGCCCGGGAGTGTACCGCGGCCGTCCCATTTGTCCGATCGCTCGCGCCCACGTACCATCTCCCCGCCATGTCCGGGAACTTCGAGATCACGTGCCCCTGCTGCGAAGCAACCATCGTCGTCGACCGCATCAGCGGCGAGGTACTGATCCACAAGGCGAAAGAGAACCGCGGAGCCCACGGGTCGCTCGAGTCGATGGTCGCCGGGCTCGAGTCCCAGAAGTCGGAGGCGGCGAAGCGTTTCGACAAACAGCTCGAGAGCCAGAAGGACCGCGCTCGGATCCTCGAGGAGAAGTTCCGCGAGGCGCTTCAGCGAGCGGAGAAGTCGACCGACAAACCGTTCAACCCGATGGACCTCGACTGACGCTCTGGCCGTCGACGTGCACCGGAAGTCTCTGCGATGACTGAGAACCCGATCCTTCCCTCTTCGTTCGACCCCGATGCGGCAGCGCCGTCCGGTAGCGGCATCTACGGCCTTCCGTTCGACCCGCGCGACTGCCGCGTGGTCGTCGTTCCGGTGCCGTACGAGGCGACGACCTCCTACGGCGGCGGCACCGCGGATGGGCCGCTCGCCGTGCTCGAGGCGTCCCGCCAGGTCGATCTGTACGACCACGAGACTGGCCGGCCGTACGCCACCGGCATCGCGATGCTCGACATTCCGGACGAGATCGTCGCGCTGAACCGCGAGGCGAGAGCGCTCGCGAAGCCGGTCATCGAGCATGGCGGGATCGTGGATGAAGTGACCGCAACCGCCGCGGAGCAGGTGAATGCCATCAGCGCGCAGGTCAACGACTGGGTCTACGCAAAGACGACGGAACTACTGAATTCCGGAAAGATGGCTGTCATCCTCGGCGGCGATCATGCGGTGCCGTTCGGCTCCATCCGCGCCCACGCCGAGCGCTTCCCCGGAATGGGCATCCTTCACCTCGACGCACACGCCGACCTGCGCAATGCGTACGAGGGGTTCACCTGGTCGCATGCCTCGATCTTCCACAACGTCATGACGCGGATTCCCGAGGTGGGGAAGCTCGTCCAGGTCGGCGTCCGCGACCTCGGCCAGGCCGAGAGCGCGATGATCCATGACTCGGACGGACGCATCGTCACGTTCTTCGATGCCGACCTCGCATGCCGGAAGGAGGAAGGCGTCGCTTTCGCCGACCTCGCCGACGACATCGTCGCGGCGCTCCCCCATGACGTCTATCTCTCGTGGGACATCGACGGACTCGACCCGACTCTCTGCCCCGGCACGGGGACGCCGGTGCCGGGCGGGCTGTCGTGGAACGAGGCGATCGGCCTCCTCCGCGCAATCAAACGGTCCGGAAAGCGGGTCGTCGGCCTCGATCTGTGCGAAGTCTCACCGGGCCCGACCGAGTGGGACGCGAACGTCGGCGCGAGGCTTCTCTACAAGATGATCGGCTTTGCGCTGCTGACTCAGAAGTAGCGGGAGATCGAGGGGTTTTGGCCAGGACGGCCAGCTCCGACGAGATTGGACACGGCAGTCAGCGTGCACGTACCACTCGCGTGAAGCTCGCTCCCTGGTTCCTCGTTGCTGTCCTCCTTACTCCCGCTGCGTTCGCGCAGACGCCGATCCCGACGGTCCTGCTCGAAGAACAGCCGGTCGCGAAGCCGGTGGTGAGGGAGGCCCCATTCGCCGGCTCCTCTGCCGTGGCGACGAACGGCGAGACCTTCCTCGTCGTGACCGCGAAGAACTACAACTTCTACTCCTTCGAGTACGCCGTCATGATCGTCGACCGCGACGGGGAGCCGCTCCTCGAAGCCAGCTACACGACGACAGGCTGCGGCGGCGTTCCTGACGTCGCGTCGGACGGCCGAGGCTACCTCGTCGTCTTCGGGTGCCACGGCCGGACGTCCGGCCTTCTCGTCTCGGCGGACGGGTCCGTGCGCGTGCTGTCGATTCACGAAACGACGCGGCCGCAGGTCTCGCCCCACGACATCGACGGGCGGCGCCTCGTGGCCTGGGACGGCCGGCAGTACGTGGTCATCACGACGATCGAACAACGGTCTCCGACGTGGACGACGTACGACGTGGCAACGCGCATTTCGGCCGAGGGCGAGATCCTCCAGAACGACGTACGGCTCGGCCTGAGCGGAAGCAGCGCGATCGCGGCAAAGAACGGCGTGACGGTCGTGGCGTCGACCAGCGGCGGTCTTGCGATCCAGACGATGAACTCGGCGGGCGTGGTTTCCGATCCGCTGTCGATTGGCAGCGCGGCGGCGGTTGCGCTCGCCGCCGGGGATGACGGATTCCTGCTGATCTGGAGCGACGAGGCGATCCGCGGGTGGCATCTGGATCCCTCCGGTGCGCCGGATCGGGCGCCGTTTACCGTCTCATCAGCGAAGCCGGATCGACTCGCCGTCACCGCGGAGGGCACCGCTTTCCGTGCCGTCTGGCGGGACGCTGAAGGGCCGATCACGACGATCCAGGCCGGCTCGAGCGGAATCATCGGCGCCGCGAGTGTCGTCGCCAGCGGAGGCCACCCGGATGTCGCGTCGAATCAGGCTGGCACGCTCGTCGTGTGGAGCGACGACACGACCCGCACGCGCCGGCTCGGCGCCGAAGGGGACGCGCGCATCGTTCACCGCTTTGCAGGTGCGCAGAGAATGGAGGCGTTGGCGTTCGGCGCTGACGGCCCGATGCTTTCGTGGGGCGAGACGGTCCTGTTCACGACCCGCACATCGCATTTCAGAAGCTTCGCCGACGCTGCTGCGGCCGCGCCGCTCGGCGATGGGACCTACGTGTTCCTGCCCGGTCTCCCGCAGCCGCTGATCATCACGGGCAGCGCGCCCCCGTATTCGGTTCGATATCCAGGCGAGAGCGGCCCGTCCTTCACGCTCCCGTCGCGTCGCATCTTCTGGACAGGCAGTGGTTTTCTGGCGGTCTGGACCGAGCGCGCGCCGGAAGCGGGCCCGTTCGCACCGATGCCGCTGCTGGCGCGGCGATTCGACGCCACAGGCAAGCCGATCGATGACGCTCCGCGGGTGATCGGCACCTCTCTCGACCTCGAGCAGAACTACGTGAGCTCGGCGGCTCTGAACAACGGCGTCTTCGGCGGGTTCTCGGGCGGCAAGGTGCTGATCGCTTATGTCGATCCGACGGCGTCGCTTCAGGGCGTCCTCCTCGATGGGGACGCGATTACGCCGCTCGGTGAGATCGCCCCACCGCAGGCGCTCGCCAATCCGATCGCGATCACCTCCGACGGCACCGACTTCCTCGTCTCATGGATCAGCGGAATGGCCGGCGGCATCAACGCCTTCATCGCGAGCCGCCGCGTCCTCGCGAACGGCGAGGTGCCGTTCCCGATTGCGCTCAACTCGCCCGGCGACGAGTCGAAGGACGCGATGGCGACGTTCTGGACGGGGCAGAACTACCTCGTGGTCTGGGCCACGGTCGTGGACGGCGGTCGCCACCTCTCGGCGCTCCGCCTCTCACGCGACGGCAAGCTCCTCGACTACCCGCCGCAGCCGATTGGCTTCGTCGAAGGGACGAACGTGAAGTTCGCTTACCGCAACGGCGTGCTCGCCGTCGCGTACGACCGGGGTGGTCGCGGGTACTGGAGAGCCGTGGCTACGCCGCGAAGGAGGGCGGTGGGGAAGTGAGGACGAGCGGCTGACTTCTCAGGCCGTTGCTCCGCCGTTCTCATTCAGCACCGCCACCTTCTGCTCGATCATCACGTGATGTTCGAGGCCGAGGAGGTCGGCGAGCTTTCGGACGAGATAGTTCTCGTCGCTGGTGAGCTTGCCGTCGCGGTAGACGATGCGCCACATCGTCTGAACGATCGCTTTCCGCTCGTCGAGCGGCGTGTTCTTGCGGATGTAGTTGGTCAGGGCGAAGTGGTCGACCATGTTCCGCCGGATCTCGTCGGCGGCGCCGAGCAGCTCGGCAGCGTCCTCCGGAGAGAGCTCGAAGCGCCGGGTGAGGAACTCGACGACGTCGCCGTCCTCGGCCGCATGGAACTCGCCGTCGGCGTACGCGATGTCGAGGAGCACGGCTGCGGTGGCCAGTCTGAGCGGGTCGTGCTGGTAGCGGGGCTGGGGCTGCGACGGGCGGCCCGTCAGCATGTCGAGGATCTTTGCGATGCTCACGGGCGGAGTGTAATGAAATTCACCCCGAGGCGTGTGTGGTTGAGGCCCGCGTATGCCAAGACTCGACATCTCCCGCCTTTCCGACGACGCGAAGCTCTGGGTGTTCGGCCTCTCACCCCGGTTGGATGTCGCCCAGGAGCAGGTCCTCCTCGGGCATGTCGACACGTTTCTCGAGGGTTGGAGCGCCCACGGCACGCCGATTCCCTCCGGTCGGGAGATACGCGACGGCCGCTTTCTGATGATCGCCGCCGATGAGACGAGCGAGACGTCAGGCTGTTCCATCGACCGGCTCTACGGCACGCTCCGCGCGCTCGAGAACCACCTCGGCGTGACGATCCTCGACCCGACCCGCGTGTTCCTCCGCGACGGCGAGGAGATCCGGCACCTCGACCGGCAGTCCTTCGCCTCGGCCGCCAATCCCGACACCCTCGTCTTCGACACCACCGCGGAGCGGCTCCGCGACGTCCGAAGCGGCGCGTGGGAGCGGAAGGTGCGCGACTCCTGGCACGGGCAGCTGCTCGGGCGGTGAGGGGGAGTCCCTCGGTCCCTCGGTCCCTCGGTCCCTGAGTCCCTCGGGTTCCTCGGCGGTTCCTCGGGGAATGCCTGCTGAGACGACGAAGCTCCCCGAGGGACCGAGGAACTCAGGGACCGAGGGACTGGACTTGACCCACGGGAGCCTGCGGACGGGTCAATGTCTGATCCCTTGCATCACTTTCTGACCCGGCCCGCTGCGACCGGTACGCGGTAAGTTATTGAAAAGACGCAGAGGGTGCCCTGTAACTGTTTCGGCACATCCGTTGCGCTAGGGGGAGCGGCTGTTCCACAGCCCATCTCATACAACGAGGAGAACTCCCCCCAAGATGAAGCTCATCAATGTGACTTCCGCCGTTCTTGCGCTCGCGCTGACGGTGCCGGTGTTCGCTGAACGCCCCGACGCGGTCGACGGCTCGTACTACGTGGCATTCAAGAACGGTGTTCAGGCGAGCGATCGCGCGTTGCTCCGCGCGAACGGCGTCGCTTTCGGGGACGAGTTCCCCGAGGCGCATGCCATCGAGATCCAGAGCCGCAACCCGCATGCGATCGAGGCGCTCTCGCGTCACCCGCGCGTCGAGTACGTCGAGCAGGTGCCGATGCGGTACAAGCTCGACCTCGCCGGCAGCCAGGCGAGCGCGAGCCTCAACAACGGCCTCTACGGCCTCCTGACCACCAAGGCGACCGCGGTCCACGCCCGCGGCTACAGCGGGGCCGGGATCGTCGTCGGTGTGGCCGACACGCAGCTCGACATCGCGCATCCCGACATCGCCGGCAACCTCAACGCGCACGTCAACTGCGTCACCACCAACCCGTGCGGTGGCAGTGGCTGGGCCAACGACGGGGAGACCCACGCGACGCATGTCGCAGGAACGATCCTCGCCGTGAACAACTCGTCCGGCGTCTACGGCGTTGCGTACGGCGCGAAGCTCGTGCATGCGCGTGTCCTCGGGCCGAGCGGCGGCTCGACGTCGGACATCATGCGCGGCGTCCGCTGGCTGGTCGAAGTCGGCAAGGCGAAGGTCGTCAACCTTTCGCTCGGCGGCGGCCTCAAGTCGCGCACCGAAGAGAACTTCTACAAGGAGATGCGCACGAAGGGCGCCATCGTCGTCGCCGCCACCGGAAATGACGGGCGCACCTCCGTCTCCTACCCGGCCGCTTACGCCGTCAACATCGCCGTCGGCGCCGTCGACGTCAACGACGTCGTTGCCTCCTTCTCGAACCGGGGCAAGGGCATCGACGTCACCGCACCCGGCGTGATGGTCCTCTCCTCCGTTCCGGCGAACACCGGCTCGGAAGCCGGGGTCTCGGCGGGCAGCGACTACCGTGCATTCGGCATGGAGTTCGCGCCGAAAACCAACGGCACCAGCGGCACGCTCGTCAGCTGCGGCCAGGGCCAGGCGGGTGAGTTCCCGGCTTCGGTCGCCGGCAACATCGCTCTGATCCAGCGCGGCACGATCGACTTCGTCACGAAGTCGAACAACGCGAAGGCTGCAGGGGCCATCGCGGCGATCATCTACAACAACGTCGCCGGCGACTTCACCGGCACGCTCGGCGCCGCCGGCAACTACATCCCGACGGTCTCGGTCTCCGACGTGACCGGCGCCGCGCTCGTGGCGAAGGCGGGCACCAGCTCGACCGTTTACGACAAGGTGAGCAGCTGGGATCATTACGACGGAACCTCGATGGCCACCCCGCACGCTGCGGGCGTCGTCGCCCTGATCTGGGCCGCGAATCCGACCCTGACCGCCACCTCCGTCGAGTCAATCCTCAAGAACAACTGCGACGACAAGGGCAGCGCAGGCTACGACACGACGTACGGCTACGGCCGCGTCAACGCCGACCGCGCCCTCGCCGCGACCGGCAAGTAACACCTCTCCAGGTGAAGACACGAAACGCCCGGTGCGAAAGCGCCGGGCGTTTTGTTTTGGCCGCCGAACAAGGAGGCACGCGCCACCTCACACGTTCGCGAGGAGACGCGGATGTACCATCCCCTCGCGGAGCCGTCCGGAGTTCACCAGCGAGTCGATGCGGGCGCATGTCGTGAGTTCGCGGTGTTGACACTCCCGCCGTCGGCCCGTGAAGGATTCTCGATGAGGAAACGCATCCTGAGCGGGGTCGCAGCCGTCTCGATCCTCTTGGCGGCGGGCGCAGCCAGCGCTGCCGACCCTGTTCCCTACCTGGTCGCGGACCTGTCGAAAACTCGCCGTCCCGTGTCGAGCTACCCGAACCACCTCACCGTCGCTGGAGGCTATGCGTACTTCATCGCGCGAGTCCGCGGTTTCGGCTCGCAGCTGTGGCGGACGGACGGTACGCCTGGCGGCAGCCTACCGCTCACGAGCATGCCGGAATTCTCCTGGTCCGAGACGACGCCGGCCGCTCTGGGACCGATCCTGATCTTCGCGAATGGGACCGAAGCCAGGGGACAGGAACTCTGGAAGAGCGACGGAAGTGTCGAGGGCACGGTCCTCGTCAGCGACATCTGCCCGGGGGCGTGCTCGTCAACCCCGACGGGATTCACCGAGTACGGCGGCGCGATCTTCTTCGCGGCCGATGACGGAGTCCACGGCGTGGAGTTGTGGCGGACCGACGGGACCGCCGCGGGGACGTGGCTGGTGAGCGATGCGGGGGCGGGCTATCTCTCGCTGTCTCCCGCACTCATTGCGGCCGGCCCGGGCGGCGTCCTATTCGCCGGCTCACAGGGCCTGTGGAAGTCCACCGGCGCCCGCGGCAGCGTGACGAAAGTCAGTTCCACGACGCCGAAGACGGCGCTCGTCGCTCATGGAGGTCTCGTCTTCTTCACCGCCGACGACACCGCGAGCGGCCGCGAGTTGTGGAAGAGCGATGGCACGGAAGCGGGAACCTCGCTCGTGCGCGACATCAACCCGTCGGGATCGTCGAGCCCATCGTCCCTGGTGAGCTCACCGGCCGGGCTCCTGTTCGCCGCGACGGACGGCACGTCGGGGACCGAGCTCTGGAAAAGTGACGGCACGGCCGCAGGAACCGTGCTGATCAAGGACATTTCGCCCCCGGGGTCGTCGTCTCCCGCGTACCTGACCGCGATCGGCACCACGGTCTACTTCGCGGCCAATGACGGGACCTCGGGGGTCGAGCTCTGGTCGACTGACGGGACCCCGGGCGGAACGGCCAGGATCGCCGACCTCAAGCCGGGCAGTACTAGCGGCCATCCCCGCGGCCTGGCGAAGGTCGGCTCCTCGCTGTTCTTCGGCGACGGCGGCGGGCGCCTCTGGATCTGCAACGGTGCGGCCGCCTCGATGGTGAAAGGCTTCGGAAGCATGAACGGCGTGAGCCTGATCACCGGGTCGGAGCACGCCTTCGTCGATCTCCACGGCACGGCGATCTTTGCCGCGAGCGACGGTCCGCACGGGAGTGAACCGTGGGCCTCGAACGGGACCCCCGCCGGTACCGTCATGCTCGCCGATGCCGAGCCGGGAGGGGTTTCCGCAAACCCCCGCGATCTCGTGCAGTCCGGTTCGAGTCTCTTCTTCATCGCCAACGACGATGCCCTCGACGCGGCGCTCTGGAAGACCGACGGGACCGCCGCGGGCACGCGCGCGCTCCGCCGGATCGACACTCTCGCCTCGGCGTCAAACCTGGTCGACCTCAAAGGGACGCTCTTTTTTTCCGTCAGGCCATCTTTTTCGGGGGGGGCGCTCTGGAAGTCCGACGGCACCGAGTCAGGCACCGTGATCGTCAAGGCGCTCGAGTCGGCGTCCGGCGAAGACCTGAAACTCACGCCGGCTGGCGGTGCGCTCTTCTTCCCATGGTCATCGCCCGCGAATGGAACCGAACTATGGCGCAGCGACGGCACGGGGCCGGGCACGGCTCTCCTCCGCGACCTCGAGCCCGGATCGGCCTCGGGCGATCCGCGCGAGCTCACGCCCTGGGGATCGACGCTCCTGTTCACCGCGAAACGCGTCGATTCGGGAACGGAGTTGTGGAAGAGCGATGGGACGGAGGCGGGGACCACCATCCTCGCTGACGTGATTCCGGGAACCGCAGGCAGCTACCCGAGCAATCTGGTTGCCGCGGGGAGCAGGTTCTACTTCCGCGCCATTGCGGCCGACGGATATCTCTGGTCGAGCGACGGCGCGCAGACGCGCGGTCTCAAGCTGAGAAAGGGCTCAGGAGTTCCCGTGGAACTGGCTGCGTTCGGCTCGCGCCTCGTCTTCGGGGTGAGCGATGGGCTGACCGGGATCGAGCCGTGGATGTGGGATGGCACCTCGGCCAGCGCGGCGATGCTGAAGGACATCAAACCCGGGGCGGGGGATTCGGGGCCTTCCGCGTTCGCGTACGCCGGAGGAGTCCTGCTGTTTGCTGCGGATGACGGCGTGCACGGGATGGAGCTCTGGAAGAGCGACGGCACCGCAGCCGGGACAATGCTGTTGCGCGACATCGCGCCCGGCCCCGCGTCGTCTCTGTCTTCTCCGTTCCCTTCGACCTCCCCGACCTTCTCAATCTTCGTCGCCAACGATACGTTCTTCTTCGCCGCCGACGACGGGGTGCACGGGCGAGAGCTCTGGACGAGCGACGGCACGACCGCGGGGACGCGACTGGTCGGCGACATCAATCCTGGCCCCGGCGCGTCGGACCCGTCCGAATTCACCGTCTGCAAGGGAAAGCTCTACTTCACGGCCTATGCGCAGGAGGTGGGCGAGGAGCTCTTCGCTCTTCATCTGCTGCCGGCGCCGTTCTCGAGCGCGCCGAAACGGCGCAGCGCCGGCCGGCCATGAGCAGAGAGGAGTTCGCGATGCGAAACCGCCCGATAGTCGTGTTCCAGGCTGCAGCGATCATCTTCGCTGCGCCGCTCACGCACGCCGCCGATCCGGTGCCCTACGTAGTCAAGGATCTCTCCGAGACGCGCGCTCCCGCGTCGAGCTCCCCGTATCAGCTCACGGTCGCGGGCAACTACGCCTACTTCTTCGCGAAGGTCCAGGGGTTCGGCTCGCAGCTGTGGCGGACGGACGGGACGCCCGGCGGAAGCGTGCCGCTCGCCAACATGCCGTCGCGCAGCACCGCCTACGACCCGAAGCCCGCCGTTCTCGGGACGACGCTGATCTTTTCCAACGCGAACTCCGCGCAGGGGCAGGAGCTCTGGAAGAGCGACGGCACCGCTGCGGGGACGGTCCTCGTGAGCGACATCTGCCTGGGGACCTGTTCGTCGAACCCGACCGGATTCACTGAATACGGCGGCGCGGTGTTCTTCGCGGCCAATGACGGAGTCCACGGCGTGGAGTTGTGGCGTACCGACGGCACCGCCGCCGGAACCTGGCTGGTGAGCGATGCGGCGGCGGGCTACTCCTCGCTCTCTCCCTCGCTCCTCGTGGCCGGTCCGGGCGGCGTCCTGTTCGCAGGCGGGTCGCAGGGTCTGTGGACCTCCACCGGCGCCCGCGGCAACGTGACGAAGATCAGTTCCACGACGCCCAGGACGGCGCTTGTCGCACACGGAGGTCTGGTCTTCTTCACGGCCGACGACTCCGCGAGCGACCGCGAGTTGTGGAAGAGCGACGGCACGGAGGCCGGGACGGGGCGCGTGCGCGACATCAACCCGACGGGATCGTCCTCGCCGACGTCGCTCGTCAGTTCTTCCGCCGGTCTGTTGTTCGCGGCCAGTGACGGCACGTCCGGAATCGAGCTCTGGAAGAGCGACGGCACGGCGGCGGGAACGGTGCTCGTCAAGGACATCGCGCCTTCCGGATCGTCGTCGCCCGCGTACCTGACCGCGATCGGGAGCACCGTCTATTTCGCGGCCACCGACGGGACCTCGGGCGTGGAACTCTGGTCCACCAGCGGCACCAGTGCCGGAACGATCCGAATCGCAGATCTCCAGGCGGGGAGCAGCGGCAGCTATCCCCGTTATCTGGCGAAGGTCAGCACGTCGCTCTTTTTCGCCGATAGTAGCGGGCGTCTCTGGATCTGCAACGGCGCGGCCGTTGCGATGGTCAAGGACTTCTGGAGCGGTGCGACCAACGGCGTGACCCTGGTCGCCGGGGCGGATAAGGCGTTCGTCGATCTGCGCGGCGCGGCCGTGTTCGCCGCAGACGACGGGCCGCACGGAAGCGAGCCGTGGGTCTCGAACGGGACGGCGGTTGGCACTGTGATGCTGGCCGACGCCGACCCGGGAGCGTCTTCGGGGAATCCTCAGTCTCTAAGAACGTCCGGATCGAATGTGTTTTTCATTGCGAACGACGATGCGTACGAAGCGGCCCTCTGGAAGACCGACGGCACCGCCGCGGGCACGCGCGCGCTCAGCCGGATCGACCCGTACGCGACGGTGTCGTACCTGACGGACCTCAAGGGAACGCTGTTCTACTCCGTCAAGTCGTACGTTCCCGGCGGGCAACTCTGGAAGTCCGACGGCACCGCAGCAGGGACGGTGCTCGTCAAGGCCCTTGATGGCCAATATGGCCAGACGCTCCAGATGCGGCGGGCCGGCGACGCGCTGTTCTTCCCCTGGAACACAGCCGCAAACGGAACCGAACTGTGGCGCAGCGATGGCACGGCGGCGGGCACGGCCCTCGTTCGGGATATCGAGCCCGGCTCCGCCTCGTCCAGTCCGAGTTATCTCGTGGCGTGGGGCTCGACTCTCGTATTCACGGCCGTGCGTGCCGATTCGGGACTGCGCGTGTGGAAGAGCGACGGAATGGAGGCGGGGACCACGCTTCTGGCCGATCTGCCGCCGGCCGCCGCGGTGCCCCGCATCATGCTGGTTGCGGGAGACAGACTCTACGTCCGCTCGGCCGGGACTCTCTGGGCGATCGCTTTGGCGCAGACGCGCAGTCTGGACCTGTTCGGGCTCGGCCTCGGGCTTCCCGAGGACTTCGGTGCGTTCGGGTCTCGCCTCGTTTTCGCGGTGAGCGACGGTCGCGGTGGAATCGAGCCGTGGATGTGGGATGGCACCTCGGTCAGCCCCGCGCTCCTGAAGGACATCAACCCCGGGTCTGGCGATTCGTCCCCGCACGGGTTCCGGTACTCAGGCGGCACCCTGCTGTTTGCCGCCGATGACGGTGTGCACGGGGTCGAACCGTGGAAGAGCGACGGCACTGAGGCGGGGACGGTGATGCTGCGCGACATCGTGCCCGGCTCCGCGTCGTCCCTGGCGACCACTGATGACCCGACGTTCACGTTCTTCGTGGTGGGCGGCGCCTTCTACTTTGTCGCTGACGACGGCGTGCACGGGCGCGAGCTCTGGATCAGCGACGGCACTTCCGCCGGGACGCGCCTCGTCGCGGACATCAATCCCGGGGCGGGCGCATCGGACCCTGCATCGTTCGTCACCTGCAGGGGAAGGCTCTATTTCACGGCGTACGCGCCGGGGGTGGGGCGGGAACTCTTCGCCCTCGACCTGGTCCCGGCGCAGGTCTCACCCGGGCCGAAGAGGCGCAGCGTCGGGCGGCCGTGAGACCGCGCACATC
>JBAQWH010000601.1:0-3692 GCA_049298815.1 Thermoanaerobaculia bacterium
GATGTAAGAAGTGTGATGTGTGAAAGTCTGGTTGGCCGGCCTTCTTTCACACTTCACACTTCACACTTCACACTTCACACTTCTTCTCCCTCGTCCTCACAGCGAACAAGAACCGAGATCGGTTACCCTCCGGCATCCCGCGGCCTCACGCCGCGGAAGGAGGGAACCAGCTTGATCACCCCGCAGAAAACCGCTGCCGTCCTGCTCGTGGCGGTCCTCACCTTCGGCGTCGCCTTCGACGCAGACGCCTGCACCAACATCCTCGTGACCAAGGGCGCCTCGGCCGACGGCTCGACGATGATCACCTACGCCGCCGACTCGCACGCGCTCTACGGAGAGCTGTACTTCACCCCCGCGCGCCATCACGCGCCCGGCGCGATGCGCGACATCGTCGAGTGGGATACCGGCAAATTCCTCGGCAGGATCCCGCAGCCGGCGCAGACCTACTCGGTCGTCGGCAACATGAACGAGCACCAGCTCGCCATCGGTGAGACGACCTACGGCGGCCGCAAGGAGCTGGCCGGGCCGTCGGGCATCATCGACTACGGCTCGCTGATGTACATCGCGCTCGAGCGGGCGAAGACGGCTCGCGAAGCGATCAAGGTCATTGGTCAACTACTTGACGAATTCGGCTACGCCTCGTCCGGCGAGTCGTTCTCGATCTCCGACCCGAACGAAGTCTGGTTCATGGAGATGATCGGCAAGGGGAAGGACCAGAAGGGCGCCGTCTGGGTCGCGCGCCGCGTCCCGGAGGGCTACATCTCCGCACACGCGAACCAGGCTCGCATCCGCCAGTTCCCGCTCGACGACCCCGAGACCACGATCTACTCGAAAGACGTCGTCACGTTCGCTCGCGAGAAGGGCTGGTTCAAGGGCAAAGACGCCGAGTTCTCGTTCGCAGACACCTACGCGCCCCTCGATTTCGGCGCGCTGCGTTTCTGCGAGGCGCGCGTCTGGAGCGTCTTCCGTCGCGCCGCCCCCTCCTCGAACTTCCCGGTCGACTACGTCAAGGGCGTCCCGGGCGCCGAGCCGCTTCCGCTCTGGATCAAGCCCGAGAAGAAGCTCGCCCTGCGCGACACCATCCAGTTGATGCGCGACCACTACGAGGGGACCGACCTCGACATGACGAAGGGAGTCGGCGCCGGACCGTTCAAGGTCCCCTACCGCTGGCGCCCGATGACCTGGGAGGTCGACGGGCAGAAGTACCTGCACGAACGGGCCATCTCGACGCAGCAGACCGGCTTCTCGTTCGTCACCCAGTCCCGCTCCTGGCTCCCCGATCCGGTCGGCGGCATTCTCTGGTTCGGGATGGACGACACGTTCAGCACGGTCTACGTGCCGATGTACGCCGGCATCAAGGCGGTGCCAACGAGCTTCGCGGTCGGGACCGGAAACTTCGACCAGTTCTCGTGGGACTCCGCGTTCTGGGTGTTCAACTTCGTCTCGAACTACGCCTACACGCGCTACAGCGACATGATCGTCGACGTGCAGAAGCTGCAGGGCGAGCTGGAGAGCCAGTTCATCGCGGACCAGCCGGAGATCGAGAAGGCCGCGACCGACCTCTACAAGCGCGCTCCGGGGCTTGCACGCGACTACCTGACCGACTATTCGGTGAAGAACGGCGACATGGTCACCGCCCGCTGGCGCAAGCTCGGCGAGTTCCTTCTCTGGAAGTACCTCGACGGCAACGTGCGCGACATGCAGGGCAACATCACCCACCCGGCGTACTGCGAGTCGTGGTACCGCGCGATCGCGAACGACGCGCCGGAGAACCTCAAGGTGAAACCGCTTCCGACGGAGACGCAGCAGTAGGGACGCCAGTGTCATCCTGAGCCGGCGTAGCGACCCTTCGCCCTCTGTGTACCCTCTGTGTTCTCTGTGCCTCCGTGGTGAACCGAACGTGGATTCACCACAGAGGCACAGAGGAGCACGGAGGAGCACGGAGGAGCACGGAGCATCACCGTCAAGGCGCCGCTGGTCCCCCAATAATGTCTGCTTTCCCTGCGAATGCGGCCCTTCTCCCCTCAACACCGGATTGACCTCGCACCGGCTGTGCTTTAATTCACGCTTCACCAAAACAGCAGTCGGCTCGGCCGTCGGGCACTCCGGTCCAACGGTCTCGTCAGGTCTGTATTCACACCAGGGAGAGACGATCCAATGAAGTCATGGGCTCAGAAGGCAGTGGTGGTCGCAGCAGTGCTTCTCGCGGTTCCTGCGTTCGCGCAGGAGGTTCCGGTCGACAACGAGGCGTTCGGCATCACGCTGCCCGCCGGGTTTGGCGAGTTCGCAAAGCAGTCGCTGTCGACCGATTCGCCGCAGGGGAAGATCGAGACGACGAACTACGTCTCCAAGGCGCCGACCGGCGAAGCGGTCGTGGTCACCGTCAGCAGGATGCCGGCGAAGATCGGCGATCCGCAGAAGCTGATCGCCAGCACCCGAGACTCGCTGGTCAGCAGCCTGAAGGCGACGCTCGAGGCGGAGCAGAACGTCGAGGGCGGCATGCCGGCAAACGACTTCAGCGCGAGCACGGCCGCGGTGTTCCTCAAGTCCCGACTCGCGGTCTTGGAAAACACGCTCTACCAGGTGCTTTACGTCGGCCGTTCGGCCGAGCAGCGCGCAGTCCCCGCCGTGTCGACCATGTTCGCGTCGTTCAAGCCGAAGGCGGCTCATGCCGCAGCGCCGGCGGCCGCCGCACCGGCCACGACTCCCGGCGAGTAACCCGCGATTCGCTCGCCGTCCTCCAAGCCGCCGGGCAACCGGCGGCTTTTTTCTTTTCCGTGCCTCCCTGCATGGCCGCGGTGCTGCATTGCCGGCTCAGCGGCTACAATTCCGCGCTTCACACGGCGAAGCTGCTCAGAGGAGTCACTGCATGGAATGGCTGTCCAATCCGGAGGCGTGGGTCGCGCTTCTGACGCTGACGGTGCTCGAGATCGTGCTCGGCATCGACAACATCATCTTCATCTCGATTCTCTCCGGGAAGCTCCCGCCGGCCAGTCAGGCGCGGGCGCGGACGACCGGCCTCGTCGCAGCGATGGTGATGCGCATCCTGCTGCTCATGTCGCTCGCCTGGATCGTGAAGCTGACGAAGCCGCTGTTCACGGTGGTCGGCTACGACATCTCGGGGCGAGACCTCATCCTGCTCGTCGGCGGCCTGTTCCTCATGGCGAAGGCAACGCACGAGATCCACGACAAGCTCGAGGGTCCTGAGGAAGGAAAGAGCACGCGCGTCGTCCCGTCGTTCAGCGCGGTGATCATCCAGATCATGGCGCTCGACATCGTCTTCTCGCTCGACTCGGTCATCACCGCGATCGGCATGGCGCGCGACCTCGGCGTCATGGTCACGGCGGTCGTGATCTCGGTCGCCATCATGATGTTCGCGGCGGCCCCGATCAGCCACTTCGTCGAGCGTCACCCGACGGTGAAGATGCTCGCCCTCAGCTTCCTCCTCCTCATCGGCATGACGCTGATCGCCGAGGGTCTCGACGTCCACATCCCGAAGGGCTACGTCTACTTCGCGATGGCCTTCTCGGTCTTCGTCGAGGTGTTGAACATCCGGCTGAGCAAGATGAGCAAACCGGTCAAGCTGCACAACGTGCCGGACGAGGGTGAGACGGCGAAGTAGGGTTCCTCGGTTCCTGGGTCCCTGAGTTCCTCGGGGTTCCTCGGGGTTCCTCGGGGTTCCTCGGGGTTCC
>JBAQWH010000602.1:0-5793 GCA_049298815.1 Thermoanaerobaculia bacterium
CTCTGTGCACCCTCTGTGTTCTCTTTGTCTCCGTGGTGAACCGAACGTGGATTCACCACAGAGGCACAGAGCACACAGAGGAGCACGGAGGAGCACCGTCATCGCGCCGAGTGGGGCCGGCGGCTCACGATGTCACTTTCACTCGCCGATGATCTTGACGAGGATCCGCTTGTCGCGCCGGCCGTCGAACTCGCCGTAGAAAATCTGCTCCCACGGACCGAAGTCGAGCTTGCCGCCGGTCACCGCGACGACGACTTCGCGACCCATGATCTGGCGCTTGTGGTGTGCGTCGCCGTTGTCCTCGCCCGTGCGGTTGTGGTGGTACCGCTGCGGGCTCGGATCGAACGGAGCGAGCCATTCGAGCCAGCGCGCGTAGTCCTCGTGCAGCCCCGCCTCGTCGTCGTTGATGAAGACGCTCGCGGTGATGTGCATCGCGTTGACGAGGCACAGCCCTTCGCTGATGCCGCTCTTCCTCAGCACGTCCTCGACACGACGGGTGATGTTGACGAATCCGACCCGCTCGGCCGTGTGGAGCGTCAGCGTTTCACGATGTGATTTCACGGGAGGAGAGTATCGGCGAATTCAGGTTGCGAGAACCGGCTTTCGGATGCTGCCTCCCACAACCGGCCCCGCCCGAGCCCTGCTCGCCCCTCATGCCCGAGGACCCCGAGGAACCGAGGAACCGAGGAACCGACTCCTCCGTCCCTCAGAGCACCCGGATCGGAAGCACGATCGCCTGCATCCCCTCGAACTGGAGCCTGCGCTGGATGGCGTGCGGCGTCTCGTTGTGCAGGAGCCGGTGGTACCACTTCTCCTCGCAGAAAATCAGGCGGCCCATGAAGAAGATCGCGCGGGGGAAGAGGTCTGCGGTTTCCCGGCAGAGCTCCTCGACGGTCTCGACCGTCTCGGTCCCGACCGCGAGCCGGTAATCCGCGCGAAATCCGTGCGCCTGCGTCCACGCCACGTAGTTCCGCAGTTGCTCTTCGGTCGCCTGCTCGAGCCGCGTGAGCTCGTCCGCGCCTTTGAACGTGCCGGAGTCGACGACGGCCGCCGACAGGAAGAGGAACTGCTTGAAGAAGCCGGGAAACGACCTGTGGATCGAGAGGATCTGGTGCAGCCCGAATCCCGAGAACGAGGCCACGCTGATCACCGCGGTCGGCAGGTTCGGATCGAGCTCCGACGGCTCGACCGATTCCGCATGCCGCGGCAGCGGCACGCTCGTCAGGATCTCGTCCAGCCGCTTCAATCCGAGCTTCACGCCCTCGTAATGCGAGTGAACCCAGAAAGAGAATCCGATGACGACGCTGGTAACGACGACCGTGATCCATCCTCCGTAGGCGAACTTCTCGAAGACGATCACGATGAGAATGCTCAGGCACATGACCAGACCGGTGCCGTGAATGGCGAGCTGACCCCTCCACTTCGGTTCTCTCGCGCGATCCTTGATCCAGTGCCGCGCCATGCCGAGTTCGGTGAGCGAGAACGTGATGAACACGTTGATCGAGTACATCACGACCAGCGTCGCGATGTCGCCGCCCGTGTAAGCCAGCGCCGCGATCGCAGCACCGCCCATGAGGTAGATGCCGTTCTTGGTCACGAGTCGGTCGGAGAGCTGGCTGAATCGATGCGGCATCCACGAATCGATCGCCATATTCGCCAGCACGCGGGGGCCGTCGAGGAACCCGGCCTGCGCGGCAACGACGAGGAGCAGACCCTCCGCGGCAAGACTCGTCACGACGAGTGCGGGGCCGATCGTGACTCCGCCAAGTTCCCAGGAACCGAAGAGATTTCCGAGGAGCACCGCGTTCATCGTCCTGCCCGCGGCCGGTTCGGAGCGTGTCAGCAGATAGCCGAACATGATTCCGCCGGCCGTGAAGGCGAGGGAGAACGCCATCAGCGCCATCGTCCGCTTGCCTGTCCGTACCCGCGGTTCCCGCAACATCGCCACGCCATTCGAAACGGCCTCGATCCCGGTGTACGTGCCGCCGCCGAGTGAATACGCTCGCAGGAGAATCAGCGCGACGGGCCAGAACCCCAGGGTCTGCACCGACTGTTGAAAGTCGGTGTTCGCGTCGCGGAAGACGCCCGGCAGCGCGTTGAAGTGCGATGCCACGGCCCAGAAGATCGCCACTGCGTGCGTGGCGATGAAGAGGAGAAAGACCGGCGTGAGCACGTTCACCGACTCGCGCACACCGCGCAGGTTCAGAACGATCAGAAGGGCGATCAGTCCAAACTCCATCGGCAGCTTGTAGGCGATCCAGTGGAGAGGAAGAAACGACCAGATCTGATCGCAGGCGCTCGCGATCGATACGGTGATCGTCAGGACGTAGTCGACGAGGAGCGCACAGCCCGAGACCACGCCGACCCGGCGGCCGAGCAGCTTCGATGCGACGAGGTAGCCGCCGCCACCGCCGGGAAAGTGCTGGATGAGATTCGAGTACGCAATGGCGATCACGGTGATCGTGACCGTGGTCATCGCGACCAGGATGATCGACAGGTGGTAGTGCGTGCCCAGCGCCTTGTACGCCTCCTCCGGCCCATACGCGGACGAGGAAAGGCCGTCCGCCCCGAGCCCGACCCACGCAAAGAACGCAATGAGGGACGTGTGGCGGAAGATCTCGGGATCGGAGACATCGCGCGGAGGGCCGATGATGAAGCGCCGGATCCGTTGAATCTTCGAAGGCTCGACGTGCGGCTGCGTCAACGAACCACTCCCGGGGGGCACTCCGGATCGCTCGAAATGGCGATCGCGACACTTCCTTCAGCCATGACTCCAATATCGCAGCGAGTACCGAAAGAAGTCCGGAAGATGACGAAAGATGTTCGAAGGAATGCCTAAAGATTTCGTTGCGAACGATCGGGGTCAGGCCTTTCTTTTTTCGCGAATTCGGTCCGCGATCGGGGCTTTCCGGATTTCCGGCAGAGGACGTCGCGCAGGCGGCTGAACTGACGCGCTGCGGGAGCGGCAGGGGCGCCTCGAGATCTTGCTATTCTGTGATCGAGCAAGACGAATGGCACAGGTACCACTGGCTCTCGCAGTCCTCGCCGTCGTGGCCTCACTTTCGCTGCGTCGCACGCGCTGGGCTCGACCTTCGCTGTGGGTCAGTCGCCTGACGTATGCCGGGCTGGTGTTGCAGGCACCGCTGTACTTCCTGGTGAAAGGTGGCTTCCAGCTCTCGGCCCCCGATTGCGAATGGACGTTCGGCCTGGCCCTGGCCAGACACTCCCTCACCAACTACCCTCACATCGTTCTGTTCACCCTCTTCTTCCTGCTCACGTACGCTCAAATGCGGGGTGTGCGGAGGCCGATTCTCTGGTCGGCAGTAGCAACCATGGCAATGGGTCTGCTCGTCGAACTGGCGCAGGGTGTCAGCGGCCACGGGCACTGCCGGATGCGCGACCTCGTTCCGGATTCGCTTGGAGCACTCCTGGGCCTCGCGATCGTAACGGCCGGAACGACGCTGTTGCAGTCCAGACAGCGACGTCAGGCTTAGAGAAAAGGGAAGGCCTGACCCCGCGAGGTTCAGGCCCATGACCCCGCGAGGTTCTGGCCCTGGCTACCAGCGGCCGCGCCTCCGGCGCGGAGGACTCTCCATCAATTCATCCTCGGAACGGTATACGCGCATGGTCAGTGGGCAGTGGGCAGGGTGTCATCCTGAGCCGGCGGAGCGACGAAGGAGCGCAGCGCGGCGAAGGATCCGGTGCACTTGGGCGTGCGGTCTCCCGACCCGGCTCAGAACCTCGGGATCCTTCGCCGTCCTCAGCCCCTCCGGGGCATCGGCGCCTCAGGATGACACGCAGGCCACTGCCCATCGTTGCTCCGTGCCACGCGCGGAGCGCGAGGCCCGCATCCCCTCAGCGTATGCTCGGAGCCGTGGCGCGACGTAGCGCCTGGACACGGCGCCAACGATGCCGTACCGCGACACCTCACAACCAGAGTCGAGGGCAAGGACCATGAAAGCGATCGTGCAGGTTGGTTATGGTTCGGCCGACGTATTGAAGCTCGAGGAGATCGAGACTCCCTCGATCGGGGACGGACAGGTCCTGATCGAGGTCTACGCCGCGTCCGTCAATGCGTTGGACTGGCACCTCACTCGCGGCAAGCCCTACTTCATGCGATTGATCGGCGGTCTGCGCGCACCGAGGGATCGCGTCCGTGGAGTGGACGTGGCTGGCATCGCGCAGGCCGTTGGCAAAGGCGTCGAACGAATCAAGGTGGGGAACCACGTATTCGGAGGATGTGACGGCAGCTTCGCTGAGTATGCCGCGACACGCGAACACCGCCTCGCGGTCAAGCCCGACGGCCTGAGTTGGGAGCAGGCTGCGACCCTGAATGTCGCCGGTCTCACTGCCTTGCAGGGACTTCGCGACCGGGCGCAGCTTGCGCGAGGGCAGTCGCTTCTCGTCGTCGGCGCTGGTGGCGGCGTCGGGACGTTCGCGGTGCAGATCGGCAAGTGGCTCGGCGCGCGGGTGACGGCGGTGACGCGTGCGGACCGAATCGAGCTCGTTCGCTCCATCGGCGCGGACGACGTGGTTGATCACGGCACGTACGATCCTGTCTTCAAAGAGAAATTCGATGTGGTCTTCGACATCAGCGGTACCCGGCCGTTGACCGAGTACCGGCGTGTCATGACCCCCGGAGGGATTCTCGTCGCGGTGGGAGGGCCGGCCGGCCCGTGGCTCGCACCCGCCGACCGGCTGCTCAAGGCCGCCGCCCTTTCGCCGTTCACGAAACAGCGATTCACGCCGTTCGTTGCCAAAGCGAAGCACGAGGACCTGGCGCTTCTCGCAGAGCTGGTTCAATCGGGTGTGATCGTCCCGGTGATCGATCAGACCTGGCCGCTGCTCGCCGCTGCCAGCGCCGTGGGGCGCGTCGGCTCCGGGCAAGCACGCGGCAAAGTGGTCGTTCGAGTTCGTGCAGACGAGGCGAATTAGAGAAGGCCGGCCGCGTCACGCGGTCGTGACGACGACGGCGGTGCAGCGGTTGCGTCCGAGCCTGCGATAGGAGTGCGGAACGGAGGCCTCGAAATAGATCGAGTCTCCTTCGTCGAGGACGTACTCGTGACGTCCGACCGCGAGGGCGAGCCGCCCTCCGACCACGTACAGAAACTCGACTCCTTCGTGCACGTGCGGCGCGGCCGCCTCGGCGGCGACCGGCTGAAAGTCCGCCAGATATGCGTTGAGCTTCCGCTCGTTCGCGTTGAAATCGAGACTCTCGAAAAAGTAGGAGACCTCCTCGCCGTCGGGCCGATCGGGAAACCGTTTCCGCTCGCCGCGCCTCACGACGGCCGGAACCTGGCGCGCCGCTTCGTCGCGGAAGAAGTAGTCCAGCCCCACGCCGAACACCAGCGCGATCCGCAGCAGCGTCGGCAGTGGCGGATAGATGTTCGACCGCTCGATCTTCGAGAGCAGCGCCGCCGAAAGCCCCGTGTGCTGCCCCAGCTCCACGAGCGCCATCTTCTTCTTCAGGCGCAGTGCGCGGACTTTCTCGCCAATCTCGTAGCTGCGCAGCCCCACTTCGAGTGTCTCGGACAGCATTCCTGGTCTCCTCCGCGAGATCGTTTTCCCCAGGTGACACGGCGCCGCCGGCGCGTTCTCACCACAGGAAAACGACTTCCCGATGCGTAATGACATTCAAATCGTTTGTCACTATCTTCAACATCACATCAGCAGTCAAGATGAAAAAGGAGAAGACATGAAACGCATCGCACTCGTCACGGTCACCCTCGCGCTCCTCGCCTCGGCAGCCTTTGCCGGCGGCGCTCCGAAGAAGGACATCGTCGCCACCGCCGT
>JBAQWH010000603.1:0-46683 GCA_049298815.1 Thermoanaerobaculia bacterium
GGCGAACCGTCATCCGCGACGCGGCGCCGGCAGGACCCGTCCGCGAGCCCGACCCGCTTGCCCGGGCTCTCATGGCGCGCTACAGCCACCACGTCCAGGAGCGCCTCGGCGCCGTCTACCTCGATTCGCGCAACCGCATCCTGCGTGAGCGCGAGATCTACATCGGGACGGTGAACTCCGCGACGGTGTCGACACGAGACATCCTTCGCCACGCGCTCGACGACCACGCCGCCGGCGTCATCGTCTTCCACAACCACCCCTCCGGCGATCCCGAGCCTTCGGCGGACGACCTCGTGTTCACGAGGAAGCTTGTCGAGGCCGGAAAGATCCTCGGCGTCACGATCGTCGACCACCTCATCCTCGGGTCCAACCGTTACGTCTCGCTCGAACAGCGGGGCATGCTGTGACTTTCACGCGGGGCTGTTTGGCCCCGCGTTTCTTTATTCATGGATCGGTTACCGGTGCAGTAGCCACCATCTACGCGTCTCACATGAAGTAGCGGACGTGGTAGGGGTGCGGCGCGATCTGACCCACACGCTTCACGATGTCGGCAAGTGTATGGGCGAATCCGACAGTCACAGGCAAACGGTCGTACAGGGCATCGTTGTTCCAGTTCATTTTCGTCAGCCCCATGACGTAGCGCGCCGTGTCGACGAAATCACCATGGCCGGCGAATCGGCGCAGCAATATTGGGTGCGGAATGCCTTTACCTTCTTTGAAGTAGTTCGTGCCACCGGCAGCTTCTGGGGCATTCCCCTGTGTCCAGAGTAGACAATCGCGTCCGCCGAGCTGCAGCATCGTCCCTCGGTCGCAGGGATATCCTGCCGGCATGTTCTTCCCTTCGATTTTCACGCCGATCCAGCCCGCGTCCTGTTGTATCTGGACGAGATCAAGTCCTGAATCCGAACTCCAAGCGTCGAAGCACCCCTCCACCTCGTCTGGCTTGAACTCCGTCGTCTTATGAACGACCAGGCGAACGGGGGTGCGTCCGGCGTGACGCTTCTGGTAGAGCGACAGACTTCGAGCAATGACGCGGCGCATGTCCGCCCGACTCAAAAAGGGATTGTCGCGTTCGACACGGACCTCGTCGGTCTCGTACGCCACGAACTCCAATCCAGCCCCGTCCGCGTCGAAGACCTGGCTGCAACATGTCACAAAGCGCCCGCCGCCCTGCTTCCGCAGGGCGTAGCTCAAGCCTACGAACGCTACATCCTCGGCAGTTTCCGCCAGCTTCCACGGTACGCCGCCTGCCTTCACGTACAGAGCGATGCTCTGTCGCCACATGACACTGCACCGGCACGGGTAGGCCAAGCCACGAGACTCACGGATCAATTGACATGGTAGGCCTCGCATTGCTGTGACCGCTTTGAGGTAGTCATGCAGATCAAAGTCGTCGCCTGGACCGCCAATGAACGCCGGAGCCCAACGATCAGGCAACGCGATCAACACCACGTCGAACTCGGTCCGCATCTGTTCGAGCGTGGCGAGCGCTTCGGTCAGCTTCTCCGCCAAGACAGCGTGCGGGTTTGCCGATGCCGAAATGGCCTGATCGACGTCCGCCGAGAGCCTGACATGCGCGCTCGCGGCAGCCTCCACGAGTCGAACACCGAACACGGTTGAGAACCCAGGGAAGGGAGGGAGGTACGCGAATCGTTCCCGGGGCTGATGCGCCTTCTGGAAGTCACGGAGGAACTGAGCCACAGGGGCAGCCAGACTTGCGGGCGATATGGTCGCCACGCGGATCGGGTCGATGACACCTGCAAGGGCGGATCGTGAATACGGTCCGAACGCCAGCAGCCCCTTCAACGGGTGGACGTCCCGGTCTTCCGTTCGATCCGGATGGAATCGCAGGATGGGCTCTGCCAACCTGAGGTGCGGCACGAGCGTGGCAGGGTGTTTCGTCATGATTTCAGTCGCCAACTAAATGCAGAGACACGATTCAGAGTGAACGCCGCGTCGAGTCCGTCCCCAATACCAAATGCCGCCACGCGCAAGTCCTGCTCGCTCCCGAATAGGAGCGACAGCCAGGCGTCGAGCAGCCGCGAGTGCTTCGCGTTGTAGAGCTTCGCCGAAACCTCCCTCGCAAAGTCTTTGACGATCTGAGCGTCGCCGTCGTCGTTCGGGTGCTCTACGGTGAGTGTCGGTTCGAGCAACAGCCACACGCGCTCAAACCGCATGTCGAGTCGAATCTCGAGACTCGGCTCGCAACGGAGCGATGTTCTCGGGACGGTATCTCCGACTCCGAGGAGGGTTCGCAGGGCTCCTGCGCGAGCATCCGCATGCGGAAGCGTCAGCCGAAACCGGCCACCACGCCGCGAGAGGTCGAGTTGTCGCGCGCGACCCAGCCCGCGAGCGAGAGCCTCGGAGAGCATCGACATTTCGATGGAGTCGTACGCGAGGCGACGCTTCTCAATCTGATGGACGTCGAACCGTGTGATGGTGAAAGGCTCAAACGTGCGGCGGACTTCGTCATCGCTGCCGAACGCGAGGACTCCAACGTTGCGTCGTCCACCCACGACGTTCGCATTCGCCGTCCGAATCGCTTCTTGGACATCGCGCTGCCCGCCGATATCACACACAACGAGCCGACATACTGACGGCAGCGAAGTGACGCCGAGTGCGTTCGTGCGCACGACGGGGTACGCACCCTGCCCCGAAGGGTGCGGGGCGAACGTCAGTCGTTCGGTCTTCTTCTCAATCTTCGCCGCAACATCATCCGGCACGGACGCGAACTGTCCCATGACGTCGCCGAGGAGTTCGTCGAACGTCTCAACCTCCACCTTGTGGGCGTCGATGCCCCGATCCGCGGCAGTAGCCAAAAGCGTGTCTACGCGCTCGAAGGTTATGCCGTCGGAGCGAACCATCCAGAACAGGCCGAACGGGAAGGCGCCCTTCTGCCGTGCCGCCTCCTCCAGGACGTCCATGATCGAATGATCACGGCCGCTATACCCGACGACGATCAATCCAAATCGCTTGGAGGCCTCACTGAGTGCGTGTCGCATCGCCGCGTCCTGCGTACGCAGCTCTTCGGTCGTGTTCTTCAGTCGTTCTGACTGGAAGTCCCCGTGCAACTTGACCACCAATGGGAAGCTCTGATCGTTCAGAGCACGCAGTGCGACATCCGCGGATTCGATCGCCGCAACCGTGACCGCCGACGACCCGCCGAACATGTCGTACGCGGCATCTTCGACCACGCGGTCAAAGTTCGTCGTCCACACGACACGAGCCGCGTCCATGCGCATGAGCGCGGCGAGCCCCCGATGCCCGAAGGAGGGTCGCGCGCCTGTGAGCAAGCCACTTAGAGCCGTCCGTCGATCCTTCGCGTCGGGGTAGGCGAACTCGAAGAGTGATGCGTACTCATCGGCATCCCCCGCCTTCGGAAACCGGCCGGTTGCGTCCAAGTAACCTTGAATCCGCTGCCGAACCCCCGCATCGGCGAGGTCGCCGATTGCCGACAGCGACAACTTCTGCTCCGTCGCGTAGATCGAACGCTTGAAGGACCACATCAGGTCGGTCGCCGTCGGGACGCGTGCGCCCGCTGACGCGCCAGCACCGAGGAACCACATAAGATTCTTCGATCGGAGCGGATAGACACGCAGGAACTCAGGAAGTCGCATCACGAGAGCACGCCTGAGTTAGTGCCGCGAGTGTGGCGTTGCCATTCACCGCATCATGCGGGATGAGCAGGTAGCGCCAGGGCTTCCCGTCGATCGAGCCTTCGTGCTTCGAGGCACGCTCGCACCATGCGACGGCGGCCTTCGCCTTCGCCTCGACCTCAGGGTCGGTCATTTCGTTTGTCGCCTTGATCTCGCAGATGAGCTTCTCGTCGGCCGTCTCGACGACGAAGTCGGGGACGTACTCCTGGTCGCCGCGGCCGTAGCGGTAGAAGATCCGGAGGATGCCGCTGCTCGGGCGGAACCACTTGTCGACGCTCTTCGTGTCTTCGAGGAGGACGGAGAAGCGGCGCTCCGTGTCGGAGTCGAACTTCGCGCTCTCGTAGAGCGCCTTCTGGAAGCCGGTGAAGAGCATCCCGCGGATGTACTGCTTGTCGTCGACGGGCGCGCGGAACGACCGCGGCGACTCCCCGGCGGGGAGCGAGAAGCTGCTCGGGCGGAGCGAGACAAAGCCCTTCGCGACCTTCACGTCGAGGTCGGACTGCGTTTCCCAGTAGTGCTCCTGCATCTGCGCGTGCACGAGCTCCGCGAGCGGGCGCTGGTAGTACTGGAGGACGTTCGTGACCTCGTCGTCATCCTTCAGATACGAGCGAAGGTGCGTGACGACCTGGCCGGCAAGCTTGTAGAGGAGTTCCGACTGGTCGTCATAGGAGATGTCGTCTTCCAGAACGAGTGGGCTCACGACGTAGTTCTCAAGACGAGGCTCCTGCGGTGCCATCCGTCCAGCGGTCAACGTGTCGCGCTTGTGGGTCTGCAGGTGTTGAATCAGGATGTCGTCATCCACCGGCTGGTACCTGAGGTTCGCGAGGTTCAGGTCGAAGTCCCGGAATCCGGAGGTGATCTCGCCCGTCGGTACGACGCTGATGCGCGGGATGTCGATCGTCTTCTCGGCACGTAGCGCCAGCGTCTTCTCCACGTCGGCCGCGATGTCGGGCCTCTCCACGATGCCCTCGATGGTCTGCTGACCCGCGTTGTAGGCCTCAGTCACCTTCTGAATGATCTGCGCCTTGATCTCGGGTTTCTGAAGGTCACGCGAACTCGGCAGCCGTTCGAAGTCCTTCACGACGTCCATCGTGATCTTCGCCACCCGCTGCGATTCGATCGTCGGGAACGGGTGCTGCGCGGCGCCCTTGATGCCGAGTTGGGTCGCATTGGGTCTGTCTGCGATGACGCCCGTCTGGACGGACGGCGTGGGTGAGGGGCCGACGAGGACGTCAATCCACGGCTTCACCTCGACGCTCTGCTTCTTCTCGAGCGGAACGTGCGTCACGACGATGCCGCCACGAATCGCGGAGTCCGGCCGGTTCGCCTCGTCGACGATCTCCTGGAAGCGGTCGTGCGCGACGATGGTTAGGCGGTCGACGGCGGTGACCCCGACGCGCTTCGCGTACGGAAGCCGTAATCCCCGCCCGATCGACTGCTCGACGAGCGTCTTCGAGTTCGCCGTGCGAAGCGGGACGATCGTGTAGAGGTTCGTGACGTCCCAGCCCTCCTTCAACATGTTCACGTGGATGACGATCTCGGTCTTTTCGTCCGGACTCTCGACCGCGAGGAGACTCGCGATGACCTCGTCCTTTTCCTCGCCCTTCTGGTTTGAGTGGACCGTGATGACCCGGTCGCGGTAGCGGCCCTCGAAGAACTGGTCCTCCTCGATGAGCTTCTGGAGCGCGTTCGCGTGCTCCGTGTCCTTCGCGACGACGAGCACGAACGGCTTCACGATTGGCTGGTCGTAGTTCCGCGCGTACGTTTCGAGCTCGACCTTCGTCGCCTCGTGGACGCGCACGCCGTCTTCGAGCTTCAGCCGTTCTAGCTGCTCGGGCGTATACGCATCTGCGTTGAAGTTCTCGCGTGTCGCGACGGCCGGTTCTTTCACGAAGCCATCCGCAATCGCTTGCGAGAGCGGGTAGCTGTAGATGATGTTCTTGAACGGGATCGGGGCCTTCGAGCCCTGCTCGACCTGCGGCGTCGCCGTCAGCTCGAGGCCGAGGATCGGCTTCAGCTCGTTCAGGACGCGGACGCCGGCCTCTGCGCGGTACCGGTGCGACTCGTCCATGATGAGCACGAGGTCGGGAAGGCCCGCGAGGTACTCGAAGTAGCTCGTCCCGATGTACTCCGCGAGCCGCTTGATCTTCGGAGTCTTTCCGCCGCGCACCTCGGCGTTGATCTTCGAGATGTTGAAGATGTTGATGTGGACGTCGTCGAAGAGCGTCGTCTGGACCCGCGTCCCCTGACCCCGCTCGTAGTCATCGCCGGTGATGATGACCGGCGGGTTGTTCGCGAACTCCGAGATTCCGTTCAGCACGTACTTCGGATGTCCGGGCGTGAAGTCCCGAATGAGCTTGTTGTAGATCGTGAGGTTCGGCGCGAGGACGAAGAAGTGGCGGATGCCCTTCGTCTGGTAGAGATAAGCGATGAAGGCGCCCATGAGGCGCGTCTTGCCGACGCCCGTAGCGAGGGCAAAGCAGAGCGACGGGAACTCGCGCTCGAAGTCCTCGACCGACGGATACTCGGACCGGATGATGTCGAGCGCCGCCGTCACGTCCGTGTCCTTCGCCGGCGGAACGATCTCTGTCACCCGCGCTAGGATCTCGAGCGCGTCGCGCTGCGGCGGGCGGAGGCTCAGGCGACCGCTGATGGAGTTCACGTGACGGTTCATTTCGTGGGGGCGATATCGAAGAGCGAGAGGGAGTCCTCCGTCGCGCTCTTCTTCGCCTTTCCTTTCGCGGATTTCGCGGGAGGCTCGTCGTCTGCCACGCCGAGGTCCGCCGCCGCGGGAAGATTCTTGATCTGGAGGCTGTAGTCGTCGCGGCCCCACTCGCAGCGCGAGAGCACCGCGTGCGGGATCTTCTTGATCGTGAGGTTGGCGAAGGCGTCGGGTTTCGCGCGGAAGGCGGCGCAGCAGACGAGGAGCGTCCGCCCCTCGCCGACTTCATCGCTCAGGGACTGAAGCTGATCGCGCGTGAGCTTCTGCGTCGTGACGTAGATGAAGTCGCGTTCCGTGGAGTAGCCCTGCTGCCAGTAGATGTCCGTCGGCGCGTACGTGAAGCCTTCGAGCTTGCAGACGGCCTCGGCGAGCATGTCGGCGTTGTAGCCCTTGTTGATGACCGGGTTGCCCCACTTGTCCTTCTCGATGAGGGACGAAGCGAGCTTGAAGTAGCGGAAGCCGCCTCCGCCCTTCCAATCGACGGCTTCGGTAATGCCTCCTGCATCGGTACCGTCGACGACCTTACGAAGGCGCGGAACAATGTGCGTCTTCGCGTGCTCGCCGAGTTCCACCATGATCCAGCGGCGGCCCATTTTGTGAGCAACGGCCCCCGTGGTCCCAGATCCCGCGAACGAGTCCAGAACAATGTCACCTGGATCAGATGCGATGTGGATGATCCGCTGAAGCAGACGCTCAGGCTTCGGCGTAGAGAAGATGTCATCCCGACCAAAGATGCGGGTCACTTCTTGCTTAGCTTCTCGATTGTTCCCAACTTCCTCGTGCGACCAGACAGTAGTGGGCACCAATTCGCCCAACTCGGAACGGAAACGCTTTCTGAAGGGAAAGGTCTTTCCAGTCTTTCCCCACCAGAGCCGGTTGTCGGCCGCAAGACCATAGAATGTCTCTCTTGAGATGCTCCACCACCGGTTCGCACGAGGAGCGAACACGTCACCATGCGGTCCGGTGACCTCATATTTGCCGTCGGCGTACGACTTCGAAGCCGTTAGATCCGAGCGCCGCCAATCCCCTCGTGGGTCAGAATCAGGATTCCAGAAGTCGGCATCGCTTGCTTCCGTCCGCCCAACCTTGTTGCGGCGCCAGCTCTCAATCTCTTTCGCATACACAAGAATGAAGTCGTGATCGGCAGAGAAAAACTGAGCGGAGTTGTTACGGGCGTGCAGCTTCTGCCAAATGACGGTCGCAACGAAGTTTCGGCGTCCAAACACCTCGTCCAGGAGCACCTTCAGGTAGTGCCCTTCATTGTCATCGATATTGATCCAAATGCTTCCGTCATTGCGCAGTGTGCGACGAAGCAGTTCGAGGCGGTCCCGCATCAAGGACAGCCAAAGCGAATGCTCGATTCCGTCGTCATAGTGTTCAAACGCTGAGCCGGTGTTGTACGGCGGATCAATGTACACACACCTCACTTTGCCAGTGAACTCCTGCTCCAAAGCCTTCAGAGCGAGTAGGTTGTCCCCGAAGATGAGACGGTTGTCGAAGATGTCGTTAGGTCCGACTCGATGCGCGGCGTGGTACGACAGCTCAGGATCTTCCAACAGGATGCGCGGCTCGAGACGAGGCCGCTGATCCTTTCCGATCCACTGCAGTTCGAGTTTCTGATTCCTGGCCATTCAGTCCTTACAAGTAGGGCGTTCCGTCAGCGAAAACTGTACAGGCTTTGCGAGGCTCATGCGAGCGTCCAGCGCACCGTGAAGAGCTCTCTCGTCGAAACGCGCTGCTGGAGCTGCCGCTCGATCTCGCCGATGAGGGTGTCGCGCTTCTCGTCGATCGTGTCCTGGGCGTCGAAGAGCTCCGCCCGCTTTTTCTTCTTCTTCCCATCGAGTTCCTTCAGCTTCTTCTGGCCGGCGAGCTTCTCTGCGAGCGTGCCGCTCCCCGCCGTCGCCCGGCGGATGTCGCGGATCTCCCGATCCAGTTCCTTCAGCTCCTGCTCAAGGCCGAACTTCAGGTCCTCGGCCCACAGTTCGAGCTTCGCGACCTCTTCGTCGAAGTGCTTCGCATTCCGCGACTCAACGGACGCGACGTGCTCAGCGACGCGCGCCTTCGTCGCGTCGTCGAGCGCGCCAGTCGGCGTCGCGGCGGAGGCGTCCCCGCCGACCTTCGCGTCGAGTGCGAAGAGCTTGCGCGCGAGGTCCTCGTCGAGAAGCAGTCCGTCGTCGCTCGCGGCGATGACGTCGAGCCGGTCCTCCGCTTCGAGCGAGGTGATCGTCGTCTTCACGACGCGCAGCCATCCGCTCTTCCCGATGAACGGCTCAAGCGCGCTGATCTTCGCGCCGTAGCCCGAGAGGTCGAACCGGACGTGCGCTAACGGAAGGTTGCGCTCCGCAGCGCGCTCAATGAGGGTCCTCGCGAGCGGATGATCCGCGCGGTAGAAGATCTCGTTCGCCGCCTCGGCACTCTTCCAGTCGAAGTTGTACGTTCCCGCAGGGGCGATTGCGCCGCGGTAGCGGAAGCGATTGCCGTCCCACTCGGCGTCGCCGTCGAGCTCCGCGTGCGTGAGGTCGCGGAGCAGTTCCTGGTGCGCGGTGAGCGCACGTTCCGACTCCGCCATCCGGAGCCTGATCCGCGCGTGGACGTCGACGTCGAAGTTCTCGAGGAGGTTCTTCCGCGTCTCGTCCATCCTCGACGCGATCTGTTCGTCGAGTTCGGCCTGGATCTTGTCGAACGCCGTCTGGATCTCCTCGGCGGTGCGGCACTCCTGGTACACCTGTGCGATGCGCCGCTCGATGTCGACGCCGGATTCCAGTGCGCCGAGGACCTCGTCGCTCGCGCCGAACACGCCGTCGAAGAGCTTGAACTTCTCCGCGAGGAGCTTGTAGACGCGCTGATCCGCTTCGTTGCGCTTGTTCAAAAAGTTCACGACGACGACGTCGTGCTTCTGGCCGTAGCGGTGGCAGCGGCCGATGCGCTGCTCGATGCGCTGCGGGTTCCACGGGAGGTCGTAGTTCACGACCAGGGAGCAGAACTGGAGGTTCACGCCTTCGGCCGCCGACTCCGTCGCGATGAGGAGCGTCGCGCGGTCGCGGAACTCCTCGACGATCGCGGCCTTCGTGTCGGCCGACTTCGAGCCGGAGATGAGGTCGGAGTTCGCGTGCCGCTGCTTCCATGCTTCGTAGATCGCACGGGAGCCGGGGTCCGTGTTCGTCCCGTTCATGAGGACGATCTCTCCGGCGTAGCCCTGCTTGCCGAGGAAGTCCTGCAGGTACGCCTGCGTGCGGCGGGACTCCGTGAAGATCACGGCCTTCCGCGGCGCGCCGAGGTCCGCGGCCTTCCGGAACGCGGCGTCGAGGGCTTTCAGGAGCGCGTCACCCTTCGCGTTGTGGTGGATCTCCTCGGCGAGCGCGGCGTACGTCCGGAGCTCCCCGAGCTCCTGCTTCAGTGATGCGCGATCGATCACGAGCTCGTCGCCGTTCTCGTTCTCCGTCCACTCGTCCTCGAGTTCCTTGATCGCCTCGAAGTCTTCCTCGTCGAACGGTCGGATCTCCTTCTCCATCGCTTCGAGCCGCTTGATGAGGCTCCGTAGCGTCCCGGCGATCGCGAAGGTCGACGACGCGAGGAGCCGGCGGAGGATGAGCGTCATGAGCGTGCGCTGGCTCGCGGGGAGCGCATGGAGCACCTCGCGCTGGAGGTACGCCGAGACCTGCTCGTAGAGCTGGTGTTCCTTCTCGGACGGCAAGAACTCCTGCGTGATCGGGACGCGCTGCGTGAAGCGGATGTACTCGAGGACCTGCCTGCGGAGTGTCCGGCGACAGAGCTGCGTGAGCCGCCGCTTCAGCTCCGTGTTCCGCGCGACTTCGTCGTTCCCGCGGAGGAACTGCTCGCGAAAGGAGATCGGGTCGCCGAACACGTGCTCGTCGATGACGGAGACCAGGCCGTAGAGCTCCATGAGGGAGTTCTGGAGCGGTGTCGCGGTGAGGAGCACCGTCGGCCGCCCCTTGATCGCCCCGACGATCGCGTTCGCCATCTTGTTCTGGGGCTTGTAGACGTTCCGGAGGCGGTGCGCCTCGTCGATGACGACGAGGTCCCAATCGACCTGCCTCACTTCTTTCGCTTTGGCAGAAACGAAGTGATACGAGGCGATCACGATCCGGCCGAGAAGATCGAACGGATTTCCCGGCCAGAGTTTTCTCGCCGCATTGAAGTTCGCGGATTCGAGGATCGTCGTCGGGATCGAGAACTTCTCCTCGATCTCCTGCTGCCACTGCTTCCGGAGCGTCGCTGGGACGATGAGGAGGATCTTCCGCTTCCGCTCGGCCCACCGCTGCGCGATGACGATCCCCGCCTCGATCGTCTTCCCGAGGCCGACCTCGTCGGCGAGGAGGACGCCCTTCGTGAAGGGCGAGCGGACGGCGAAGAGCGCCGCGTCGACCTGGTGCGGGTTCAGGTCGACCCGGGCGTTCGCCATCGAGCGCGAGAGGTTCTCGACCGTCCCGGGAGGGCCTTGCAGGGTCAGGGCATGCGCCCAGTAGGCGCTATGGAAGGGGGTCTTCATGTCTGTGGTTGTCGGGCGACCGCGCCGAGCTACCTTGAGAGAATGCCCTGAATCGCGTCGGGACGCCAGACGGAGACGTATGGGCGCGTCGACAGCGCGCCCGGGCGTGTGGTTCTCTTGAACGGAACCCTGCCTTCGCCATGACTCCCACCGACCTCGCGAACTACGTCCGCTGCCCCCACCGCGTCTTCCTGGACAAGCACGGGGATCCGGCCGCGAAACTGCCTCCGAACGCCTTTACGGAGCTCCTGTGGGCCGGAGGGCTGTCCCACGAAGCGACCATCATCGACGGCCTCGAGGTCGCGACCGTGGACACGACTCTGTCGTATCCGGAACGGGCCGCCGCGACGCACGCGCTCATGGCGCAAGGCGTCGCCGCGATCTACCACGGGATCCTCATCCTCGACGACCTGCGCGGCGAACCGGATCTCCTCGTGCGCTCCGACCGGCTCGTCACGGAGTTCGGGGCGTACGGCTACAACCCGGTCGACGTGAAGAACGGGAAGGCATTCTCAGACGCGAAGAAGTCGAAACCGAAGGCACCGTATGCAATGCAGCTCTGCGCGTACGCCGAGATGCTCCAGTTCGTGCAGGGCTGCCGACCGCCCATCGGGCAGATCATCGATGCCGACGGTGTGTGGAACTCGTACGACCTCGACGCCTTCTGGCCGGAGTACGAGCGGCTGCGCGATGAAGCGGTGGCGACGATCAAGAGGACGAAGACGACGGAGCCGGGCTGGCAGGCGGCGTGTGCGTCGTGCGCGTGGCAGCAGCACTGCTGGGCGCAGCTCGTCGCGACGGACGACCTCACGACCGTCGACGGCGTCGGCGCGAGCTACAAGGAGCGTCTCTACACGATCGGGGTGCGGACGGCGAGCGAGCTTGCCGCGGCCGACCCAGAGACGCTCGTCGGGGTGAAGGGCATCAAGCTCGCGCGGGCGCAGGTCTGGACGCGAAAGGCGCGCGTGCAGAAGAGCGGGAGTCCCCTCTTCCTCCAAACGTGGACGCCGCCGGACGTCGACTTCGAGGTGTCGTACGACATCGAGGACTACTCGCTCGATCCGTACGTCTACCTCCACGGACTCCTCGTCCGACCGCGTGGCGCACGCCTCTTCGGGAGCGACGCCCACACGGACGCGGACTTCGGCACCTTCGAGCCCGTCTGCGCGACGTGGCCCGAGACGGAGGAGGCGGTGTGGAACGCGTTCCTCGCCAAGGTCGCCGACATCGACGCCCGGGGAACATACGTCGTCTACGTCTACTCGCACCACGAACGGACGACGTTGAAGCGCCTCGCCGCAAAGTACGGAACCTCGGACGCACTCGACCGGTTCGTGAAGGCGTTCGTCGATCTCGAGCGCGTCATGAAGCGATCCGTCGTGATGCCCACCGACAGTTCGTCCTTAAAGGCGTACGCACGGTTCGCCGGCTTCAACTGGCGCGACGAGGATCCCGGCGGCTCGCAGAGCCTCGCGTGGTGGAACGCGTACTGGACGGACGCCGCCGCGAAGGCAGAGCTACGCGAACGCGTGATCCGCTACAACGAAGACGACGTCCGCGCAAGCTTCGTCGTGCGGGACTGGCTCGCGCGAACCAGCACTGCGTCAGGTTCGACTTAGTCCCGAGGAGTGAGCGTCGAGCTTCCTACCCACGAACGGCCTCGCCGCTCCACTGCACACGAGAAGTCCGTACGCAACATCGCGCCGAACGAGTTCTCGGAATCGACATACCCAAGGAGCTCGTAGGCCCGTCCGTCGTCCTTCTTGAACCCGTAGTCACGAAGCCGTTCGAGGTCTTTCAGGTTTGGGAAGACGGCGGTCGCCGGGGCCTTCAGTTTCGCCGCGGTGAAGTCCCTGCAGACGCGATACACATCCGCCCTCACGGAGAGCTGTTCCGGCATGAGCCGATAGGCGACGGCACCGGCAACGACGATGAGTGCAAGGCCGGCGAGGAGATACGCCACTCTGCGGGGATCGATGCGTGGCACGACACAATGAGGAGGTGCCTTCACCGTACGCGTGCATCGAGTGAGGGACAAGCGTACGACGGCGCCGAATAGAGCGGTCACACTCCGTGTGACGGCGTGGACAGCGGGCGAAGCTCGTAGATCTCGATCGTCAGCGCGTGCGCCCGCGCCGCCCATTCGATGATCGCGCGCGAGCTCGGCTGCGCGCACTTCTTCGCCGCGCCGGGTTTCGCGATGAACACGAGCCGCTGAACCGCGTGTCCGGCGTCCTGCGCCATGACCGCCTTCAGGATGTCGCGTTCGAACTCGGAGTTCGGGTTCCGGAGGCCCATCGCGATCTCCACGATCGTCGCATCGTCGGGGAAGTAGTAGTCGACGCAGAGGCCGTTCTCGCCGCAGATCTTCCGTTCGGCGAAGTCTTGGCCAAAGACATCCGCCGCCCGACGCCGCAACTCCTGCATGAAGGCCGCGGTGTCCTTATCGCCGACGCTCGGACCCTTGACCTCGAAGAGCGTCGGACGCTCAGTGGCCAGTTGCTCGGCGAGGCGCAGTAGGCGCGCGGCACGATCGTCCACCATTCCGGATCGTTCACTCCTCGTCGACGCGACGGTATCCGCGCCCCTCACAGTCGGGGCAGTGGACGAGCATCGGTTCCGTCCGCGGTTCTCCGGTGTAGACGTTGAGGTGGTGCCGCTCCGGCGGAATGCCGCCGGCGTTCAGTCGCGCCGTAACGGCTTCGGCGTCGGACGTCATCCCCTTCCCATTGCAGCGACGGCACAGGAGCAGGAGCACGTCCGGCCTCGTGGAAATGTAGAAGAAGTTCGGACCGTCGGGGTAGGGCGGCGGCAACGGAACGAGGACGGCCCGTTCGGGCGATGCGGCCGCACGCTGCGGTGGATCGGTAGGTACACGGCCGGCGGGTTTCGCACGGCGAGGCTCCGCCGGATTCGATCCGAACAGCGTACGCAACCAATCCCACACACCGTCATCCTACGCGATGCGCACGTGGTCGATGCGAACCTGGGAAGAGAAAAAGAGTGAGCTGACCAGGCGTCACCCTAGAGTGCACTTACTTGATAGCGGCGAGTGCGGACGCCGCGATGGCCATCGCGCCCAGCGCGAGAAGCGCCCCGAGGGCCATGAGCTTGAGAACGCGCGACCCTGCGCGTTTCTCGGATTTCAGAAGGCGGGCGCGGAGGTCGTTGCCGACCGCCGCCGCCTTCGTCTCCACGCCGTTGCAGGCGAAACAGCGCGCGATGAGACTCGAGAGCGGGCCGTCGTCGATGATGAGGTTCTTGAGGTACTCCTCGCGGCCACGCCCGAGACAGGCGGAGCAGAGACGCGAAGAGCGGACCTCCATCCAGACGCCGGTCATCGGGAAGGGACGTGAAGGACGAGGTACGTGGGCAGCGGCCGGAAGACGCCGCGATCCATCTCGATGGATTCGAGGAGTTCGTCCTGCGCTTCGAGGTAGCTGCGCCCGCTGTCCATCGCGGACGGACGGGTGTCGATGACCCATTCGTTCTCGTCGGGGACGACGCGACGCGCGAGTCGTTCTTCCCGCAGGGCGCGGCGGTACTGCTCCCGGCGCTCGGCCTGGCTGCGCGGAAGGCCTTCGGAGCGAGGGAGCCGCTGATAGCGCAGACCCTGGGTCGCACGTCGAAGGTTGTCGATGTGCGCGTACGCCTCACGGGGCGTCATGGACCGGAAGGATCGTCCTTCATCGACCGAACGGAACTCCGCCGTTCGGGAAAACATCGCAGCGAGCTTCTGATAGAGCTCGCACTGTGCCTGGGTGGGCATGAGCATGGGGGTTAGTTGTCAACGAACCGGGCGTCACCCGGTGTGTGTTGGGTGGCGTTGAAGCTGGTCAGCTCTGGCGTGAGGCTATAGCGAAGCGCCGACAATCCGGTCGTCGTCGCGGAGCCGCATCGAGACAGGGTTGGATCGCCTTGGATTGCGTGGGCTACGCGGAGGCGGCGCGGAGGAGACGCTCGAGGATGACGCCCTTGAGGCTCGCCGGATCCGCCTTCGGCAGCAATACGCGGATCGCCGCGCGGCCGAGTTCCTCCTTGAGACGCGCAGCCGCTTCGTCGCCCGACGAGTCGTGATCGAAGAGGATGCAGACCCGCGAGAAGCGACTGAGGAGCGCGCGCTGCGCTGCGGTGATCCGGCAGCCGAGCGATGCAACCACATGCGGAAAGCCGACCTGGAACACGCCGAGCGCGTCGAAGATGCCTTCGACGAGGATGACGGTCTCCGCGCCGGAAGCCTTCACCCGGTGCAGGTTGAAGAGGAGCTCACGACGGCGAACGCCGCGCTGGAAGCAGTAGCGGGGTTCGACGGCGTCATCGACGGCACGGCCGATGTGGCCGACGAGGGTGCCGTCTGGAGCGTGGAGCGGCGCGATGATCCGTCCGCCGAGCGGAGGCCGGCCGCGGAAGTAGCCGAGTCCGAAGTGCCGCGCCGTCGCCTCGTGGATCCCCCGCTCGAGGAAGTACGGATGCGTGGGATCGAGCGGCGTGAGCGGGACGACCGGCCCAATGCGTTCGGGACGTTCGTGGGCAGTTGGGCGGACGACGTCGAGCGGATCCTCTCCACGCATCCGCGCGACGAACTCCTCGATGCTCCCGCCCTCCCCGCACGCGAAGCAGAAGAAGCCGCGACCGGGGGTGAGCGCGAACGAGGAGACCCGCGTTCCGTGATGGAGCGGGCATGGCCCGCGCCACTGCGAGCCGTGCCAGGTGAGGTCGAGGCGGAACTCCTCGATGAGGTTCTCCCATGCTTCACGCGTCACGGGAGTCTCCGATGCCGACAAACCTCCGACGGTCATCCGGCTTTGGGAAACGAAGCCAGCGCCACACGCGCTGCTGGACACCATCCACGAGACGGCGGACGGCGGCGGGAATGTCCTTCTTCTGCGTTCCGCTCGGAATCGCGAGCGGAAGGTGATCTCCGCTCGTGATCCACAGCGGCGACCGCGCGTCGCCGAAGACCGCGCGCGCCCCCTCGAAGAACTTCTGCTCGATCGCGTCGGTGCGCGTCCACACGACGACGCGAAGTTCCGAGTCCGGCTCGGATACCTGTCCGTCGAAGGTGCGGCCCGCGTAGAACGCCTTGCTGATCGCCTGAAGCTTCCACGCTTTCACCGCGGCAAGGTCGCTCGCGTCTCGCTCGCCGAATCCGGTCTCTACCTCTCCGAGGATGATGTCGCGGATCATCCGTCCGTTCTTTTCGCGAATCGCGACGAACGAGAAATCCGGCACGTAGGCGGTCTTCTGGAGATCGGGACCGAACAGCGGACGAAGGCGATCCGGGATCGCGCTCCCGGACAGATCCAAACGCACGGACCTCTCGCGATCGAACCGGACGTCATCCACTCGCGCACCGCGGCCGACGAGACTCTGCATGAGCAACGTCTGCAGCGTCGACGACCAGAGGCGGTGCTCGGTCTGCGCGGGTCGATTCGACTCAACCGTCCGGCGGAAGACGCCGAGGTTCTTTGCGATCCGGCGGAGGTTCTCGTTCTCAACGTCATTCGCGGAGAGACGGTCCGCCCCCGCCGTCGTGAGGATGTAGATGATCGGTGCGGAACCCTCGCCGCGGGGCGCGAACCGCCGCACCGAATCCGCGTATCCGGCCTTCACGAGAGACTGCAGTTCGCGAGCGGCCTTGTCGTAGCTCCAATCGAGAACAGCGAGGATGTGCTGGATCGTGCAGAGACGCACGAGGGCGATGACGCGAAGCAGTTCGATGCCGCGGTCCGCCGTCGGAGTGACGGGCGAAAGCGACACCGGAATGTCAGGTGCCGCCTCCGGGGTGGGTGTCGACTTCGCCGACCGTGGGGGCTTCTCGGTGGAACGGGACTTCGCCGGGGGGCGGGGCACGTCGACGTTCCCGAGCGCGTTGCCGGCGAGCGTGATGGCCGGGGCGAACGGCTTCCGTGCCACCGCTTTCGCCTTCCAGTAGTGATCGTGCCAGCGCGTGTAGTACTCGAGCGCGTTCACCCCTCCGATCTCCTCCGGGAACTTCCTCGGCGGGTCCATGTCGATCTCCACGGCGTTGCCGCCGTAGCTCCAGGTCGCCTGGTAATCGGGGCGGCGGAGGAGCGCCTGCGCGCCGACCGACAGCTGCTCTTCGAACGGAATGCGGATGATCATTTCAGCGAATGCCGCGCCGACCGTCGTGCCGAGCGTCGTGCTGCGCGAGCCGCCGGTCGATGAGGAGCTGCCATGACTGTCCGACCACCCGTTGCCGCGCTGCGCCTGCCGGGAGAGACGGCGGTTCTCGCCGAGGTCGTCCGCCGAATCGCCGCTGGACGCGCTTTCGTTGCCGGTGATCGATGACGAAGAGTTGATTGCTTCCTGCCACGAGTCCGTCAGCGTTTCCGAGGACGTGCGGCTCGTCGAGTCCGTACGCGTGAGCAGCCGGTGCAGCACGCCCATCGGATCGATAGGGTGCGTGCGAAGGTAGAGCTCCTTCGCCTGCTGCATTGACGTCGGCCGCCAGTCGGCGTTGAGGCTGCAGACCGATTCGCGGATGTCGGCCATCTCGTCGATGCCGGCGGCCTTCCACTGCGCGATGTTCTGGAACAGGAGCCAGGTCGAGATCCCGAGATTCCTCGCCTGCGCCATGTGCGTGAGGATGGACCGTGGAACCCACTTGTCGGCCTCATCGAGGAAGTAGTGCAGCAGGTCGTACCTCCCACTTCCGGGGCTCCGCAGGGCGAAGTGCGCGCTGTTGATCGCGTGCACTGCAAGGAAGGCTTCCTTTCGGAGTGTCTCGTTCGGGAGATCGGTCGTGAGGAAGAAGCGTCCGTTCCCGTATGTCGCTTCCGCCGGATCGTACGTCTCGTCGGAGCCGAAGAACGTGCCGAGCGCCGTCCCCTCGTCGTAGTCGTCCATGCTGTTCGCGAAGCTCTCCGTGCGCTGCTCGAAGACGGACTTCGGCAACGCGCGGAGTTCGAGGAGCTTCTGGAGCTGACGCTGGACGAAGATGTCGGCCGCGAGACCGTTCGCCTCGATTTCGCGCAGGAGGAACTGGAGGTAGGCGTCATCGTCCTTGTCGAGCGGCCGTGACCACTCGCAGATGCTCCGTCCGGCGGCGACGAGGACCGTGAGGACGATCTTCGCCGTACGCCGGAACCGCACGCGGAGATCCATGTCGTCGAAGCGCATGCTAAAGACGTTCAGGACGCGATCCACGACTTCCTGGACTGACTCCATCGTGCCGTCGGGGCGGCGACGCCGCTTCATGATGTCGATCCGGATCGGATTGTCTCCGCGGTACGAGATCGTCCCGAATGCGAAACGCCGGAGGAACCAGTCCGTCGCGCCGGTGAGGATCTCCGGGAACATCCTCTCGAGCGTCATGAGGATCGTCCCGAGAAACGCCTTGTGCGTCCGTGCCGCGTGAAAGCCCGTTCCGATGAAGTCCATCGCGATGAGCGCCATGTCATCGAAGGGCGACGCGAAGTCGAGTTCCTGCCCGGTCGTCGTCTTGCCGGCGCCCGTCTTGCCGTTCATGGCGACGTTCATTTCCGTCGACCAGAGCGGGAGAGATACCGGCGCGCCGTCTCCGACGCGCCGCCCCAGATAGATCGATGGCACCGACGGGAGGAACGACCGCAGCGCCCGGAGGAAACGCGGCGGTCCGATCTCAGCGACGCTGTTCGACGTCGATCGGCGTGACGTTCGAGCGGGTAAAAACATCGGCGCCTCCTCCGCGGTTGTACGAGTTGAACGTGGTGCGGATCTCGTCGAGGAACCCCATCTTGCGGGCCTGCTCCTCGAGGTCGAGGAAGTGCTGGTACTCGCGGCGCGCCTGGTCGAGATCCATCACGAGTTCCCCGGCATTCTCGAGACGGAGGTTGTGGAGAATCGACGCGTAGGTGTCCGACTCCGCGAGCTTGCGGTCCTGCGTGCGCATGAACCGCTCGATGAACGTCGAACCGCCGCGCGGGAGCCAGCGATCGTCCCACGTCTTCGGCTCGACCGCACCGATCACCGCGCTGTTCGTATACGACTGCGCGAGGCTACGGAGCAGATCGTCGCTCTTCGCTTCCCCGAACGGACGCTGCGAAGCACGGATCTCCTTCTTCGGCTCCGGCTGGAGTGCTGCGTATTCCTGCTGCGCCTTCAGCAGCTCGGCCTGCGCCCGCACCTGCCTTGTTTCGGCCACGAGGCGCTTCGTCTGGATGTCCGCGAGTGCCTCGGCCTCGCGTTCGGGCCACAGGCGCTGCGCGGCGTCGTAGTTGAGGTGGAGGTCGAGCAGCTCGAGCCGGATCCCGGCTGCCTCGCGTTCGTATCCGAGGCACCGCACTTCCTGCTCCTTTACATTCCCGTAGTGCTGGACCCACTCGAGCTCGTCCTGGCGTGCGAGCCGGGACGACTGATGCTCCAGCGTCTGGCAGTCGAGTTCCATCTGGCCGAGCTCGTAGCTCGTGAGAGGGACGACGGTCGTCGTCGTGATGGGTTCGCGCGTCCCGTTGAGGAACCGATCGACGATGCCCTGCTGCGGCTGGACGGTCGTCGTAATGGACTTCGTGAACTCTTTCCGCGCGGAACTGACAGCGTTTCCCACGCGATTCACGGGCCGCGGCGGGATGCCGATGCTGCGAACGAGATCTTTCGGATTCTGGCTCATAGTCTTCCTCCCTGGGCGAGGTGCATGAAGACCTGCCCTTGCTGTTCCTTCTGTCTGTTGATGAGGTCATTGAGATGCCGCTCCTGCGCGAGCATTTGTGCCTGCTTCGCGTAGAGCGACCGACGAAGTTGTTCGAGTTCCGCTTCACGCGCCGGGATCGCTTCGACGCGCTGTCGAAGCCGATCGCGTTCGGCGAGGATCGTTGCGAGGTCGCGGCGGGTCGTCGCGAGTACCGATTCCGTCGTCTGGAGCGAGAGTCGCAGGGTTTGTACTTCCCGTTGGGACGCCTCCCACGTTGACTTCAGCCGCCCGCGAAGACGCTCCTGCTCGGAATTCGCTGCGTGCAGCTCGCGCGAGACGTCGGCGGTCCTCGAGTTGGGGTTGGGATTGTTCGACTGCTGACGGGCGAGCGCCGAACGGAGGGTCGTGACTTCGGTCAGGGCGTTGTCGCGTTCGGACATCATGCGGACACTGGACGCTCGCCAGTAATTCAGATCGCCAACGAAGTCCCTGACGAGGCGAGCGGCGAGCACCAGGATGAAGACGCCGAGGGTGACCCCAAGCCAGAACGTCGCGGGGTTCTTCTCGCCCGGCAGCTGAGCGCCCGCGGCGACAACGTCGAGGAGCGTGAGCGTCGAGGCGTCGGTCAGGGGGCCGTTGCCGTCGCGTCGATAGCAGGCGACGCGACGACGATCGTCATCGGCGTCATACGGATTGCCGACGAGAATCATGTCACCCCAGTGCGTCACCGGTGCGTCGGCGACATGCGCGCGCGACCACGCCCGGATGTCGGCGTACGTCACGACTGTCTGCACTCTGTTGGGATGCGACCAGATCGGAAGAGCCTCGCTCGCGGAGACGGACGTGGCGACGATCACATACAGCACGAGGTACGGAACGGCGCGGACGAGCCGTACGGTGTTGGTCGCTGTTGGATCGGATGCCATGGGCCGTCTCCGGATGCTTCGGTCTGCGCCGCGAGATCAGGCGATCGCGAGGCCGGAGCGCGACGAGGCATGTTCCGGCGCCGCGTCGATGGCATCGTTGAGGATGTTCGTGACGCGCTTCTTCAACTTCTTCAGCGCGTCACGGTCGCTGAGGCTCACGGTGCGTTCGAGCGATTCGTTCGGAGAGGTGATGACGACAGCGATTTCGGTGTTCGGGATGTTCATGTCTTGGCTCCTTTTCATTGACTGCTGGAGCCGTTATGCCGTGGGAGATGCCGATCTCCGACTGCGTTCTTCACGGGGTGTGCGATGTGGTTGGATTTCTCTTGATGATGTTGGGCGGGCTGGGGGTCGTCGCTCAGTGCTGCAATTCAGCAGGCGCGATTCGGTACCTAGAAGGCAGGCGACAAATCGACGCGGACCTTGACCAACATCGACGGATCTCGAACACTTGAGTCGTGAAAATCCAAGCACTGACAATCGAGAACTTCCGGTGTGTGCGTTCCGCGCATGCGGACCTGCGCGCGCTCACTGGCTTCGTCGGGCGGAACGGCGCCGGCAAGAGCACGTTTCTTCAGGCATTGCAGCTCTTCTACGCGCCCTCAGCCACTGTCACGCCTGAGGATTACTACGCCAATGCGACAACCGAGGACATCGCTATCCAGATCACGTACGGCGATCTACGCCCTGAAGAGAAGGCGGAACTCGAGGTCTACATGGATGGCGACACGCTGACCGTCACGAAGCGCTTTCCGGCGCTCGGCGACGGGGCAAAGGGAACGGCCGGCAAGTACTTCGCCAGCCAGCGCGTGTTCCCGCCGTTTCAGTCCGTCCGCAAGGCCACTTCCGCTGCTGACCGGAAAGCCACATACAACGACCTGATCGATAGCGCCACGTTGCCGCCCGATACGCCGAAGGCGAAGAAGGACTCCGACGTGTACGACGGCATGAAGGCGTTCGAGGCCGCGCATTCCGAGGTGCTCAAGCGCGAAGAGATGGAAACACAACTCTTCGGCGAGAAGAGTGTCGGGTCGGGGAAGATCGAGAAATTCACGCGGTTCGTCTACGTGCCTGCCGTCAGGGACGTCACCGATGAGGCCGCAGACCGTAAAGCATCATTCGCGCAACTACTGGAGCTGGTGGTCACACCGAAGATTCAGGCGCGCCCGGAAGTTCAACAGCTTCCAGCGAAGATCCAGGCGCTCGTCGACAACGCGTACGACAAAGCGGTCATCGGACAGGATCTCGCGACGCTTGCCTCGGATCTAAACGGGGTACTGAAACCGTTCGTCGGCGACGCCCGCCTGAGCTTCGATCTCATCGCCCCGGACGTAAAGCCGTCGGAGCCGCGCATCGTCCCCACCGTTACCGAAGATAGTTTCGCCGGCGAGCTCTCTCGCAAGGGGCATGGCCTGCAGCGGGCGATCATCTTTACGGTGCTCTCCCATCTCGCGCGCATCCGTAGCGGAGCAGCGCCCGAGAGCCAGCCTGATCTTATCCTCGCAGTCGAGGAGCCCGAGCTCTATCAGCATCCCTCGCGTTGTCGACAGATCGCATCAGTTCTCCGTCAGCTCTCCGAGGCCTCTGCGCCGGGGAACCAAGTCCTCTTCACAACGCACTCCCCCTACTTTCTTGATATCGAGCACTTCGAAGACGTGCGTATTGTCCGTAAGGCGCAGGGCGGTGGCGGCGCGGCCGAGTCTGCCGTCACGAAGCTGACCTTCGACGCGATTCGCGAAACGTGGGCCCGGTGTTGCGAGAAGGAGCCCAAAGAGATCACCCGAACGAGCCTTGCATCGCGTTTGACGAAGCCGTTCCTGACTTCGGCGAGTGAGGGATTCTTCGCCGATGTTGTCGTTCTCGTCGAAGGCGCAGGCGATGCCGCTCTGCTGCTCCGGCTCGCAGAACGCATGAAGAAGTCATGGGACGAGCGTGGTGTCGTCGTCATCCGCACCGATGGGAAGGCAAACCTTGGCGCTCCATGGCTCGTCTTCCAAGCGTTCAACATCCCGACGTATGTGCTCTTCGATGGGGACGTCCGGTATCGGGGTCGTGGCGGCTCCGATGAGAACCAAGCCACGATGTACAACAAGTTCCTGCAGCGTGCGGGCGGCATCGCGACACCCGAGGCTTTCCCGGCGACGAAGGCCGGAGCGACGTTTGCGTGTCTAGAGGACGAACTGGAGACGGCCTGCAAGAACGCTGTGGGTGACGAGGCCTACAGCGCTGCTCTTAGCACCGTCGGGATGCAGATCGGATCGAAGCCGAGCGAGGTGTTGAACAATGCGACCGGTGCTGCGTTGTTTCTCGATCACGTGTATGACTCCGGTGACCGCCTCCCCTTCGCGGAGCAGATCGTGGAAGCGATCACGGCATTTGCGGAAGCCGCGCAGCAACCTCCGATCATCACTCCCGTGCACCAAGAGGTAGCATGAACTACGTACCCGTAAGTTCGACCAATATTGTCGCCGTTGCGTACGACGCGACGACGAGCACGCTCGGCGTACGTTTCCACAGTGGTTCCGAATACGAGTACCGGAACGTCCCGGTCTCGATCTTCATCGGTCTCCGTTCGTCGACGTCGGCTGGTACGTACTTCGACCAGAATGTCCGAAAGGCAGGATTTTCGTTCCGTCAGGTCCGATGAATCGCGACGCGAGATCTTCGATCGAAACCCGTGAGGAGCGTGTTTCGTGTTGTGGTTCAGCAACCCCGCGCTGCGTGCAGACGTGATCCAGTCCTGCGGAAATCCTGCGCGCAGGGGCATTTTGGTCGCGTTGGAGGCAGTTGGATGGGGTTGGACGAAAACGGCCCCAAAAACGAGAAACCCACTGTTTCCAGTGGGTTCCGTTGGATTGAATTGGTTGCGGGGACAGGATTTGAACCTGCGACCTTTGGGTTATGAGCCCAACGAGCTACCAGACTGCTCCACCCCGCGACATCGCTTTCTGCGAAGCGGGCGCGATTATCGTCGCGGCCTCACCTCACGTCAAGGACCCCCTCTAACCTCAGGCGTGGGGCTCGTATTTCCGCTTTTTCGCATCCGGTTTCGCCGGGGCGGATTCGGTCACCGCCGGCACCCGCGGATGCAACAGACCGACCTCTGCCTGGTGCAGCGTCGGCCCGTGTTTCTCCTCGTGATGCTTCTTCGCCTTCTTCTTTTCCTTGTGCGGACTCCGGTCGTGCGCCATCGGATCCTCCTGTCGTGCCGTCCCTGGATTCGCCAGGAAAACGATACACCTCGGCAGCCCGACGGGACCTGTGTGGATCGCACAGCCCGGATGCGACGTGCAGCACGGGCCGGATTGATGAGCCGGCCACGCGACATCCGCCGACGAGACACCGGGCGAGACGCCGGCACTCCACCCGCCTGAGCGCGGGGATGAGACGGGGGTGCACGACTCCGCGCACCCCCGTCGAGCTACTTCTTGGCGTCTTTGTCTTTCTTCGGCTTCTTGGTCTCTTTGCGCTGGCTCGTGCCTTTTGCCATGGCGTCCTCCTGAAGATGATTGCGATTCTCTCACTGTCGGCAAGGGATGGAATCCCGGCGGCGCCCGGTTCGCTCCGTGGGATTTCTCTCCGTCCTTTCGGGTAATATCCGCGCATCCGAATATGTTGAGTGATCCCGTGACGTCTCTCGACTCGTTCTTCGCAGCACTCGCTGACCGGACGCGGCTGCGGCTGATCAACCTGATGGCCTGCGGCGAGATCTGCGTCTGCTACTTCGTGGCGGTCCTCGGCGAGTCGCAGCCGAAGATCTCGCGGCACCTCGCGTACCTCCGGCGGGCCGGAGTCGTGAAAGCGCGGCGCGACGGGAAGTGGATCCACTACGGCCTGGCCGAGCCGGCCGACCCGGTGAGCGCCCGAATGCTGGCGGCGCTCGTCGAGGAGCTCCGCGACGACGATTCCTTCCAGGCCGACGTAGCGGCGCTCGCCTCGGCCTGCTGTGCACCGCAGCTGGATGCGACGCTGCGCGAGGCGCCGAAGCCGGCCATGGCAGGGGCGTAGGGGCTCGGAGTTCCTCGGGGTTCCTCGGGTTCCTCGGGGTTCCTCGGTTCTACTCCATCGTGGGACGACCCTTTGCTCCGGTCCGGATGTTCAGGATGTGAGCGGTTCTCGCCTGGTGGCCGATCGTGAGCGCCGGATCCGTGTACACCATCACGGAAGCTCCGAGGAGGTTGCGCGCGTCGTTGAGATTGGAGCGGAGCTCGGTCACGTCCGCCGCACGGATGAGCCCTCCGACGCTGATCGCATTCGTATACGTCGCATTCGCCAGCCCGATCGCTGCACGGACCGCGTCGACGGCTGTTCGCAGCTCGGTCATGTGAACGGCCTTGATCACGGTGGAGCCACCGATGACCAGGTCGTCGGTGAAGACGATCGTGGTGGCGAAATCGCTGTTGCTCACAGGGCCGATCGCGTTCGCACCGTTCACGGCCCGGACTTCGTAGCGATAGGTCGTGCTCCCGTTCAAACCCGAGTCGGAAACGTAGGTGTTGGCCGTGGGAACCCCAACGGGCGAGAACGGACCGTTGTGGTCACTGCGATAGAGCTGATAGTTCACCGCGGTCGTGACCGCATCCCAGACGACGGTGATCTGCGAAGCGGACGTGGTCGTGGCCACGAGACGGGTCGGCGCAATGAGCCCGCTCGGGTTCACCGTTGCCGGGTCGCTTGCGGCGTTGTTGGCCGTGTTGATCTCGCCACCGATCGACACCGTGGCCGTGTTCGTCTCGGTCGCCGCGGCGTTGCTGCGGACGTTTGCGGTGACGGTGATGGGCGGGTAGCTCCCTGATGCGGCGAGGGCATCGCTTCGCGTGCAGGTGAGGGTCGCGAGCTCGCAGGCCCAGCCGCTTCCGGCAATCGCCGTTGCGACCAGCCCGGTGGGGAGGCTGTCGGTCACGGTGACCGTCCCGACGGTCCCGACCGGACCGGCATTGCTGGCCGTCAACGTGTACGACACGCCGGCCTGACCCTGCGTGAAGTCGCCGGTATGACTCTTGGCGATCGTCAGATCGGCACACGCGCTGAGCAGGATCGAGACATTCAACGATTGAAAGTTGGCAACTGCCAGGTCGGGTCGCCCATCGCCGTTGAAGTCGCCCGCGGTCACGAACGTCGGCTCCTGGCCAGCGCCGTAGTTCACCGCGGTCGCGAAGGTGCCGCTCCCGCTTCCGAACAGGACCTGCACGTTGTGGGAATCGCCGCTCGCAACCGCCAGGTCCGGATTGCCGTCGCCGTTGAAGTCCTCGATGGTCACGGAACGAGGCGTGGTGCCGACAGAGTAGAGGACTGCCGTAGCGAAGCTGCCGTCCCCGTTCCCCATCAGGATCGAGACGTAGTTGGAAAGCTGACTGGTGGCGGCGAGATCCGGCTTGCCGTCGCCGTTGAAATCCCCGACGGCCACAGAAATGGGGGCCTGGATGATGAAATGGTCGACCTTTGCGGCGAAGGTGCCGTTGCCGTTCCCCGCCAGGATCGACACGTTGTTGGTGCCCCAGTTGGCGACCGCAAGATCGAGCTTGCCGTCGGCATTGAAATCGGCGACGGTCAGGGACATTGGACGATCGGCGACGGCATAGCTGACTGCGGCCGCGAAGGTGCCGTTCCCGTTTCCGATCAGGACCGACACGTTGTCGGATTCGGAGTTTGCGGTGGCGAGATCGAGCTTCCCGTCGCCGTTGAAGTCTTCGATGACGACGGACATCGGAGTCGCGCCGACGGCATAGTTGACCGCGGCGACGAACGTCGCATCCCCGTTCCCGATCAGCACTGACGCGTTGCCCGAACCGGAGTTCGCGGTGACGAGATCGAGGTTCCCGTCGCCGTTGAAGTCGCCCGCTGCGACAGAACGGGGAGCATCGCCCACCGCACGACCGACTGACGAGGTGAGCGTACCGGTGCCGCTGCCGATCAGGATCGAGACGTAGTCCCACGACTCGCCCGCGGTGGCGAGGTCGAGCTTCCCGTCCTTGTTGAAGTCCCCGACGGCGATGGAAGCGAGGCTGCTGTTGACCCCGGGGTCGTAATTGACCGCCGGGGTGAACGAACCGCAGTACGGCACGCCGGGGTCGATGGTGGTCGGATCGCTCGCGACGTCGTTCGCCGTGTTGGTCTGGCCGCCGCCGGAGACGGTGGCGACGTTCGTGACGGATGCCGGAGCGTCGCTGGCCACGTTCACCGTCACGGTGATCACCGGATGGCTCGCACCGCCGGCAAGCGCGTCGCTCCTCGTGCAGGTGAGAGTCGCGAGAACGCAGCTCCACCCGTTGCCGCGGATCGCCGTGGCCGTGAGTCCTGCCGGAAGCGTGTCGACCATCGTGACGGTGCCGCTCGTCGCTGCTCCCCCTGCATTGCGCACCGCGATCGAGTAGTTCCTGCTGGTCTGTCTCTGCTTGAAGTTGCCGGCGTGACTCTTCGTGACCGCGAGATCGGGCACCTGAACGACGGTGGTCGGATCGGTCGCAGTGTCGTTCGCCGTGTAGTTCTGCGAGCCGCCGGCGACGGCGACGCTGTTGGTCACCGTGGACGCGGCGGTCGTTGCGACGTCGACGGTGAGCGTGATCGCCGGATAGCTGCTTCCGGATGCGAGGGCGTTGCTCCTCGTGCAGCTGCGCGTGCCGAGCGTGCAGACCCAGCCGTCTCCGCTGATCGCAGTCGCGGTCAGGCCGGCAGGCAGCGTGTCGGTGACGGTCACCGGGCCGGACGAGGCGACTCCTCCAATGTTGGTGACGGTGATCGTGTACGAGGCGCCCACCTGTCCCTGTGTGAAGTTGCCGGTGTGCGTCTTCGTGACAGTCATGTCGGCGAACTGATTGACGTTCGTCAGCACCGACGCGGTGTCGTTCGCGGTATTGGCCTGACTGCCACCCGAGACCGCGGACGTGACCGTGACCGTTGCCGGGGCGTTGCTCGCCACATTGACTTCGAGAGTGATCGACTCATACCCGCTGTTGCCCGCCAGTGAGTCGCTCCGCCTGCACGTGAGTGTGGCGAGGGTGCAATCCCAATTCGTCCCGCTGATACCCGTCGCCGTGAGACCGGCCGGCAGCGTGGCGGTCGCGGTCACCCTCCCCGTCGTCGCGATGGCCAGGGCGTTGGTCACGAAGATCCAGTAGCCACCCGACCCTCCCTGATTGAGGCCTCCGACATTCTGAATGCTGAGCGTCAGGTCCGGCGGCGGGCAGCTGTTGAGCACGACGGAGGTGTTCGTCGAGCTGCCGTTGTTCGCACTGGCGAGGTCGAGCTTTCCGTCGAGGTTCAGATCCACGGCGGCAAGCGACGACAGCGTCTGCGCAGCGTCCTGCGTGATGGGAGACGCGGCTGCGAACCCGCCGCTCCCGTCGCCGCGAAGCATCGACAGCGTGCCTACGTTGCCGACCGCGAGGTCGAGCTTCCCGTCGTTGTCGAAGTCGGCAATCGTGATGGCGGAAGGGCTCGTGCCGGCGGACGTGTTGCTGGCTGCCGCGAAGCCGCCGCTCCCGTTGCCCAGCAGGATCGAGACGTTGTTCGAAACGGAGTTGGAGACGGCGAGATCGAGCTTCCCGTCGCGGTTGAAATCGCCCGCCTCGACGGCCCTCGGGCCGACGTCGGTGGCCACGCTGCCGATCGACAGGAAGGAACCGCTCCCGTCTCCCTGCAGGATCATCACGGAGCCGGCATTCGTCCCGTCACCGTAGACGGCGAAGGCGAGATCGAGCTTCCCGTCGCGATCGAAGTCTCCCGTCGCGATCCCTCTCTGCAGGGAGGCGAGGGACGCGATGGCAGACGAGTTAAAGCTCGGCGTGCCGGATCCGAGCGCGGTGGTGTTGAGCAGGATGGCAACGCCTTGCGTGACTCCGCAGGTGACGGCAACGTCGGGCTTCCCGTCGCGGTTGAAGTCCCCGACGACGAGCGCCTGCGGCCCCGACTCGGTCACGGGGATCGCGATGCTGGTGGCCGATCCGAAGCCTCCGATCCCGTCGCCGAGGAGGATGGAGACGCTGTCCGAGGATTCGTTGGCGACCGCGAGGTCCGGCTTCCCATCGCGATTGAAGTCGGCGACCTCGACTCCCACCGGGTTCGTGCCGACTGCATGGTCGGTCGGCGATCCGAGGCTGCCGGAGCCGTTTCCGAGGAGGACGGAAACTTTGGATCCTCCGATCACGACCGCGAGATCGGGCTTTCCGTCGCGGTCGAAATCGGCAGACGCCACCGACTTGCCGTCGAAGCCGCCGAAGGTGGATCCGAAGTTCGTTGCGGAGCCGAACGTCGCGCAGTTCGCATGGCAGGCACCGTCGTTGAGCAGGATGGCGACGCCGGCCGCATTCGGGACCGCGAGGTCGGTCTTGCCATCGCCGTCGAAGTCGCTCGTGGCGATCGCCTGCGGAGTGGTGCCGGCCGCGTAGTTGTGCGCCGCCGCAAAGGTGCCGCTCCCGCTGCCGATCAGGATCGAGGCGTTGTTGGAGCTGCTGTTCGCGACCGCCAGATCGGTTTTGCCGTCGCGGTTGAAATCGCCGACGGACACCCCGCTCGGCGCGGTGCCGGCCGGATAGTTCACCGCCGCCGCGAAGGTGCCGCTGCCGCTGCCGATCAGGATGGAGACGCTGTTCGAGCCATAGTTCGCGACCGCGAGGTCGCTGCTGCCGTCGCCGTTGAAATCGCCGATGGCAACGGACCAAGGGTTGAACGCCGTGGCGTAGCTGACGGCCGCCGGGAAGGTCCCGTTTCCGTTCCCGAGGAGGATCGAAACGGTGTTCGGAGCGTAGTTGGCGACCGCGAGGTCGGCCTTCCCGTCGCCGTTGAAATCGCCGATGGCAAGAGCCGCCGCCTCGAGACCGGCGGTGTAGTTGACCGCCGTCGCGAAGGTGCCGCTTCCGTTCGCAAGCAGAATCGAGACGTCGCCGGAGCCCGAGTTCGCGACTGCGAGATCGAGCCTCCCGTCGCGGTCGAAGTCTCCGGTGGCGACGAACCTGGGAGCGGTGTGAACTCCGTAGGTATTCGTGTTGGTGAAGCCACCACTCCCGTTGCCCTGCAGGATCGACACGGTGTCGGCCGTGTTGTTGGCGACGGCGAGATCGAGCAGACCGTCTCCGTTGAAGTCGCCCGCGGCAACGGAGGCCGGAGCGGTTCCGGTGGCAACGGTCGATGGCGCGCCGAACGTCCCGCCGGGCCCTCCCGCGAGGATGGCCACGTTGTTCGCCTGGGGGTTCGCGATCGCGAGATCACCTCTCCCGTCGCCGTTGAAGTCGCCGACCGTGACCGAGGCGGGGCTGGTCCCGGCGGGGTAGGTCGCCGCCGCCGCAAAATCGGGACAGCCTGCTCGAGCGGCCGGCGCGAGGATCAGCAGCGCGAAGACGACGGCCGGAATCCGCGCACTGCGCAGAGACGGCGGGACTAGAGGATTCAGGGAAGTAACAGGGACGACGAAGGGGCGACGAGACATGACGCTGAACTCCGGAGGCAGGCCGCCCCCCTGTAATGCGTTCTGCCCCTGGCTGCCGCTCAGCGGTCGAGCAAACCGCGATTCCCAATCACAGTGACGATGTGATGGATGCTACGTGGTTTCCGGAATGCGGCTGTGGGGCAAGTCACACAATCAACCCTTTGGGGAGTAGGACTTAGCCGATGCGGCTCCGGGGGATGGGGGCTCGGTTCCTCGGGGTTCCTCGGGGGTTCCTCGGGGTTCCACGGGGTTCCTCGGTCCCTTGGTCCCTCGGTCCCTCGGGGAATCTGCTTCCCAAGGGACTGCCTTCTTCCGGCTCGCGGGGTGAAGACGAAGAGCGGCGCAGCCGAGGAGCCAACGAGGAACCGAGGAACCGAGGAACCCGAGGAACCCGAGGAACCCCAAGGCACCCCCCCCCGCCCGCCCCGCCCCGCCCGCAGCTTCTCTCGTGACACGTGTCACATCCTCCTGTGCGAGACGTCTTTGTTCCCCCTTCGCTCCCGACCTATCGTCAGGGTCGCCGAGGCAGCGCACACGCACGGCATCCCACCACCTGCGCTGGCCTCCCACGAGAGGATCGCGAATGACGACGACCACCCCGACACCGCCGCGTAAAGAACGGCCTAAACCGTTCCTCGTCGATCACTTCTGCAAAGGCTGCGGACGGTGCATCGACTCGTGCAACAAACACTGCATCACGCCCGGAACGGAGATCGACCCGCTGACCGGACTGATCCCGGTCCAGCTCGACCTCGACGCCTGCAACGGCTGCGGTCTGTGCATCTCCGCGTGCCCCGAGCCGTACGGCCTGCGGCCGCGCTCCGAGGCGATCTCGCCGGAAGAGTACGAGCTGCAGGACCCGACCAAGCTCTTCGGCTCGAGGGAGTCGACGGCGCCGGTGCCGGTGACGATCCCCGACGTGATGGTGCCGCTGCCGAAGCTCGAGCCGCTGGTCATCAAGGGGAACTACGCGTCGGCGGTCGGTGCGCTGCTCGCGGGTTGCCGCCACTTCTTCGGCTACCCGATCACGCCGTCGACGGAAGGGGCCGAGCTGATGGCGAAGCTGCTGCCGAAGCTCGACGGTGTCTTCCTGCAGGCGGTGAGCGAGGTCGCGACGGTCAACATCATGTACGGCGCCGGCGGCGCCGGGATGCGCGCGATGACGTTCACGTCGTCGCCGGGATTCAGCCTGATGCTCGAAGGGATCAGCTACATGATCGGCTCCGAGGTCCCGGGCGTCTTCGTGAACGTGATGCGCGGCGGCCCTGGCCTGGGCAACATCGCGCCTGAGCAGTCGGACGTGAAGCTGGCGACGCGCGGACTCGGCCACGGCAACACGCAGGCGATCTGCCTGTCGCCGTCGACGCCGCAGGAGATGCTCGACCTGACGATGCTCGCGTTCGAGCTGACCTTCAAGTACCGCAACCCGGTGATCATCCTCAGCGACGGCTACCTCGGCCAGATGACCGGTAAGGTCACGCTGCCCGAAGCGATGGTGAAGCCGGGCATCCCGGATTGGGCGGTCTACGGCGACGCGATGCACCGCGGGAACCTGATCTGCTCGATCTACCTCGCGGAGAACGACCTCGAGGCGCACAACGTGATGCTCAACGAGAAGTACGCGCGGATGACTGCGAACGAGCAGCGCGCGGACCTCTTCCAGACCGACGACGCCGACGTGCTGATCGTGGCGTGCAACACGCCGGGACGCATCGCCAAGGGGGCGGTCGAGGAGCTTCGGAAGGAAGGGATCAAGGCGGGGCTGTTCCGCCCGGTCACTGTCTGGCCGTTCCCGATCGACCTGCTCCGCGAGCCGGTGAGCCGTGCGAAGCGGATCATCGTGGTCGAAGCGAGCAACGGACAGCTCGAGGATGAGATCCGGATCGCGCTCTCGAAGGCAGGGATCAGGAACTACCCCGAGCTCGAGCACGTCCGCCGGTTCGGCGGCAACCTCCCCGGCCTCGACGAGATCATCGCCAAAGTGAAGTCAGGAATCGAGGTGGTGGCATGAGCACCGTCTTCTACGACAAGTTCGACCGACACGCCGGCGGCGCCGGCCTCAAGGCCAACGCGACGCACTACTGCCCCGGCTGCGGGCACGGGCTCGCGCACAAGTACCTGGCGCAGGCGATCGACAAGCTCGGCATCCAGGACCGCGTTGTCGCGGTCTCGCCGGTCGGCTGCAGCGTCTTCCTGTATTACTACTTCGACGTCGGGAACACCCAGGCCGCACACGGCCGCGCCCCCGTGGTCGCGATCGGCCACAAGGTCTCGAACCCGGACTCGATCGTGATCAGCTACCAGGGCGACGGCGACCTCGCGTCGATCGGCCTCGCGGAGATCGTCTCGACCGCGCAGCTCGGCATCCCGATCACCGTGATCTTCGTGAACAACGCGATCTACGGCATGACCGGCGGCCAGATGGCGCCGACCACGCTGATGGGACAGTCGTCCGCGACCTCTCCGTACGGCCGCAACCGGTACATGGGCGAGCCGATGAAGATGGCCGAGCTGATCGCTGGCCTCGACGGCCCGGTGTACGTCGAGCGCGTCGCGCTGTACGACGCGAAGCAGCGCGTGAAGGCCGAGAAGGCGATCGAGAAGGGGCTGCGGCTCCAGGTCGAAGGCAAGGGCTTCTCGTTCATCGAGGTCCTCGCGGAGTGCCCGACCCACCTCAAGATGACTCCTCAGGAGACCGAGAAGTGGGTCGAAGAGTCGATGACGAAGATCTTCCCGCTCGGCGTGAAGAAGGACGTCGCCGATCTCGAGTCGTGGTACCACCCGCCGGTGCCGATCCACGACCCTGCGGTGCTGACGAGCGTGGTTGGCGCGACCACCGAGGCCGCGACGCGACACTGCAAGGGCTTCCCGACGCACGTCGCGCCGAAGGACATCTCGCTCAAGCTCGCGGGAGCCGGCGGTGACGGCGCGCAGACGGCCGCGATGCTGATCGCGCAGTCCGGCATCAACGAAGGCTTCGACGCGACGCACATCCCGAGCTACGGTCCCGAGTCGCGCGGCGGCACGTCGTACGCCGACGTCCACATCGCAGCGGAAGAAGTGCTCTCCCCAGCGTCGCCGCGGCCCGACATCCTCGTCGCCTTCAACGCGCCGAGCCTCGCGAAGTTCGGGCCGACGGTCGTCGCCGGCGGCACGATCATCTACGACAGCTCGGTGGTCACGAATCCTCCTGCGGCGCCGGCCGGCGTGAACCAGGTGGGCGTCCCGTTCACCGAGATCGCGGTCGACCTCGGCAAGGCGGTCGTGAAGAACGTCGTCGCCCTCGGCGCCCTCCAGGCCGCCACCAACCTCTTCCCCCCCGAGACGATCCTCGGCGCCATCAAGCAGGCGCTGAAGGAAAAGGCGAAGCTGATCCCGCTCAACGAGCAGGCGTTCGCGAAGGGACAGGAAGCGGTGCTGAACGCGGTCACCGCGTAGGTTCCGGACCAGCGGCTTCGATCGACGGGCGGCCCCAAAGGCCGCCCGTTTTGTTTTTCCGGAGAGCGGACTTCAGTCCGCGCGTGCCGGACTTCAGTCCGGCACGGGTGGTGTGATGGGCGGTAAGGAGCGTGTCGCCATCACCGCGGTCGGACTGAAGTCCGACCGCGGTCGGACTGAAGTCCGCTCTCCGGCGGCGCCGGCGAGATGCCCGCCGTCCAGGCACACAGCGCCGTGTCGTCGTCCCACACCCCCGCCTGTGACATTCGTCCCTATACGGGGTGCATGCCGAGGCCTATCGTGAGGCTCACGTTCTCTCCACCGGGAGTGTCCTTTCCATAACTCGAGGGAGGCTATGAGCATCAGTCAACTCGCACGATCGATCAAAGCGTCGCCCACGCTCAAACTGAACGAGACCGCCGCCAAGCTCCGGGAAAAGGGCGAGCCGGTCATTCACCTCGGCGGGGGTGAGCCGAAGAGCAAAGCGCCGCTCGATGCCGTGCTCAACTGCGCGAACCAGCTCAACACCGGCGAGATCCGCTATGCCCCGGCCGACGGCCTTCCGGCGATGAAGAAGGCGGTCATCCGCTACACCGAGGAGTTCTACGGCCGGATGGTCGCGCCGGAAAACGTCCTCGTCTCCAGCGGCGCCAAGCAGTCGATCATGATGCTCCTCTACTCGATCCTGGAACCGAAGGACGAGGTGATCTTCCCCGCGCCGTACTGGGTCAGCTACCCCGAGATGGTCAAGCTCGCAGGCGGCGTGCCGGTCGCGGTCACCCCCGAGGACGGCTCGTTCCAGCCGAGCCTCAAGGAGATCGAAGAGAACATCGGGCAGTACACGAAGGCGATCATCATCAACAGCCCGAACAACCCGAGCGGCGTGATGTACTCGAAGGAGTTCATCGCAGGGATCGTCGAGCTGTGCGAGCGGCACAACCTCTGGCTCGTGATGGACGATCTCTACAACCGGCTCGTCTTCGACGGTGCGATTCCCGCCAACCCCTATCAGTTCGCGCGCGACCTCGGCCCGGCGTCGAAGATCGTCGTGGTGCAGGGCATCTCGAAGATGTACGCGATGACCGGCTTCCGCATCGGCTGGGCGATCGCGAACGCGGAAGTCATCGAAGCGATGACGAACATCCAGTCGCACCAGACCTCGGGTCCCGTGACGGTGTCGCAGTGGGCGGCGATCGGCGCGATGACCGGCGTGCAGTCGTCGATCGACACGCTGAAGCTCACGCTGCAGAACAACCGCGACGTGATGCTCGACCGCCTGCGCACGATCCCCGGGGTCCACGTGACGAAGCCGAACGGCACCTTCTACTGCTTCCCCGACTTCAGCGCCTACTCGCACGACTCGGCGAAGCTCGCCGAGTTCCTGCTCGAGAAGGTCCGCGTGGTCGTCGTCCCCGGAAAAGAGTTCGGGATGGAAGGCCACATCCGGCTCAGCTACTGCGGGACGATCAAGGACATCATGGACGGACTCGAGCGCATCAAATGGGCGCTCGACTTCGAGTCCCCGAATGAGCTGTTCATTGGCGACCGCAAGCTCGTGAGGGACTGGGCATGAACATCTATCTCGACGTCTCATCACCGGCGATCCGTCAGGCAGGCGCGCTCTCGGCCCGGTACGGGCTCGAGAACCACGGGCTGACGTCGCTGCGGACCGTCTACTGGAACCTCCCGACGGCCGCGCTGTACGAAGAGGCGGTGTTCCGCTCCGAGGGGCAGATGGCGTCGGCCGGCCCGTTCATCGTCAACACCGGCAAGCACACGGCGCGCGCCGCGTCCGACAAGTTCGTCGTGCGCGAGCACACGACCGACGAGAACGTCTGGTGGGGACAGTACAACCGGCCGTTCAACCCGGAGACCTTCAGCTCGCTGCACGCGCGCCTGACCGGCTACCTGCAGGGGCGCGACGTCTTCGTGCAGGACGTGTTCGCGGGAGCGGATCCCGACCACCGCATCGCGGTCCGCGTGATCACGCAGAAGGCGTGGCACTCGATGTTCGCCCGGACGATGTTCCTCAAGAACACGACGATCGAGCAGGCGAAGACGCACGTCCCGGACTTCACCGTCATCGCCGCGCCCGGGTTCAAGGCGAACCCGATGATCGACGGCACGCGGAGCGAGACGTTCATCGTCCTCAACTTCCGGCAGCGGCTCGCCATCATCGGCGGCACCGGCTACGCGGGCGAGATCAAGAAGACGGTCTTCACGATCCTCAACTACCTCCTGCCGCTGGACGGTGTGCTCTCGATGCACTGCTCGGCGAACGTCGGCGCCACGGGCGACGTCGCGATCTTCTTCGGCCTCTCGGGCACCGGCAAGACGACGCTCTCGGCGGACCCGGCGCGCAGCCTCATCGGCGACGACGAGCACGGCTGGGGAAGCAACGGCGTCTTCAACATCGAGGACGGCTGCTACGCCAAGGTGATTCGCCTGTCCGCAGACGCGGAGCCGCAGATCTTCTCGACGACGCGCCGCTTCGGCACGATCCTGGAGAACGTCGTCTACGATCCGGTGACCCGCATCCTCGACCTCAACGACGAGCGGATGACCGAGAACACGCGAGGCGCGTACCCGCTCGACTTCATCGACAACGCACAGCCGTCGAAGCGCGCGGGCCATCCGAAGAACATCGTCTTCCTCACCTGCGACGCGAGCGGCGTCATGCCGCCGATCTCGCGGCTCTCACCCGAGCAGTCGATCTACCACTTCATCTCCGGCTACACGAGCAAGATCGCCGGCACCGAGATCGGCCTCGGCGTCGAGCCGGAGATCACGTTCTCCGCATGCTTCGGCGGACCGTTCATGGTGCACCACCCCTACGTCTACGCCGACCTGCTGCGGCGCAAGGCACTGCAGTACGGAGCCACCTGCTGGCTGGTCAACACCGGCTGGACCGGCGGCCCCTTCGGCATCGGCAAGCGGATCTCGATTCGCCACACCCGCCGCCTGCTTAACGCCGCGCTCTCCGGTGAGCTCGACAACGTGCCGTACCGGAAGGACCCGCTGTTCGGATTCGAAGTCCCGACGGTCTGCCCCGACGTCCCGTCGGACATCCTCGATCCGGCCAACACCTGGGGCAGCCGCGAGGAGTACTTCAAGAAATACGACGCCCTCGCCGCCCGCTTCATCGAGAACTTCAAGATCCTCGCTCCCGGCTGCCCCGCCGAAGTCGTGAACGCCGGCCCGAAGCGCTTGAAGAACGTGGAGGTCGGGGCGGGCGTGTAGGGGAATTGGAGAGCGGACTTCAGTCCGCGGCTGCCGGACTTCAGTCCGGCAGCGGTCCGCTCTCTCTGACGCCCGGAGCCATCAGGTCCGCAACGGCTCTACCATCAGGTACGGCGCAGCACGCTCCCAATCGACCGCCACCCAAGGCCAGTCTCTGAGGCCGGCACGTCGAGGATTCGCCTCGACATATCCCATCCACGCGCGTAGTTCCCTGGGATCGCGGATGCTGCGATCGAAGTAGTCCTGCTGCCAGAACGACTGCCCTGCCCGGTTCATGTACTGGTTCGCATCGCGCGCACTTCGACCCTTCCACCTCTTGACCATCACGGCGACTGGCCCGGTCGATGGCGCGACGACGTGCACGTGGTTGGGCATTACGCACCATGCGAACAGCTCGATCGCGTCGGCTGTGATGTCTTGCACGACGAGTCTTGCTATCTCCGGATCCATCATGAAGGACGACCCGTGGCCCTGATCCATCAGGTCGAAGATCTTGCGTCGCAGCGCTCGCTCAATCGCCGCTTCCTCCGCAAAGGAGGGCCGGCCACGTGCGGCGCGAATCCGCTCGCGCTGGAGCTCGGCTTCATGCCGAAGGCGCGTCAGGCGGTCTGCGGGTACCGCGTCGAACAGATTGAAGGTGATCGCGTAAATCCCGGGATCACAGTCCCAGTGAGGCAAGCGAGACCGCTTGTGAACCGACGTTGGTGAGGCGAACGTCCGGTACATGGCCAATCCGAGGATACCTCGGAGGCGCACCGGGCGGGCCGGGGTCGGCCGACCGTCGACATACGGTGCTGACCGCGGCCGGACTGAAGTCCGGCCGCCGCGGACTGAAGTCCGCTCTCCGAGGCGAAGCAGCCGCGGCCGAGACGGCCGCCGTCCTACTGCCTACAGCGCGACTTTCTCGTGAGGGGCGTCGAGGCCCTCGGGGTTGGTGCGCGGGTCCGGCACGATGTCGCCGTGGTCGGGCAGGCGCTTCGCGCGGATGACCGAGGCGATGACAGCGAGGGTGAGGACGCCGGCAATGACGATGAGCGAGGTGGAGATCGGGATCTTCACCCAGTGCACGATCACCATCTTCACGCCGACGAACGTCAGGATGACCGAGAGCGCGTGCTTGAGGTAGTAGAACCGGTCGACGATTCCCGCGAGGAGGAAGTAGAGCGACCGCAGGCCGAGAATCGCAAAGACGTTCGACGTGTAGACGATGAACGGGTCCTGCGTCACGGCGAACACCGCGGGGATCGAATCGACCGCGAAGATGAGGTCCGAGGTCTCGATCACCACGAGCACGAGCGCGAGCGGCGTGAAGAGCCGCCTGCCGTTCTCGTAGATCCAGAACTTCGAGTCGACGTAGTGCTCGGTCAGGCTGATGTGCCGCTTCACGAAGCGCACGACCGCGTTCTCGCCGACCTCGAGTCCCTCGGGCTCCTTGTTGAGCGCGATCTTGATGCCGGTGTAGATGAGGAAGGCGCCGAAGATGTAGAGGACCCAATGGAACGTCGCGATGAGCGCCGCACCGATCCCGATCATCACGCCGCGCATCACGAACGCACCGAGAATGCCCCAGAAGAGCACCCGGTGCTGCGCCGTCGCCGGAACCCGGAACGACGTGAAGATCAGTACGAAGACGAAGATGTTGTCGACGCTGAGCGAGTACTCGATCAAATAGCCGGAGAGGAATTCGAGCGCCGACTGCGAGCCGCGGAAGTAGACGATCCCGGCGGCGAACGCGAGCGCGAGGGTGACCCACACGATCGTCCAGTTCGTCGCTTCCCGGAGCGAGACCGCATGCGACTTCCGGTGGAAGACGCCGAGATCGAGCGCGAGAATGCCGAGGACTGCGACCGTGAAGATGACCCAGGGAAGGACGACGGAAAGAGTCAAGGAAACCTCCGCGCGGCATGATATCGGCTGCGGTGGCCGATCACGTGCGCGACGTCAGGCGAAGGACGTGCTGGGATCACGCATCCCGCGTGAGTAACCGCAGATCAGCTAGGCGCCGACGAACGTCAGGAACTCGCGCTCTTCGAGCAGCGCGAACGCCTCTTCCATCCCGGCGTTCGTATAGAGATCGCTCTGGCCGGACTCGATGAGCTGCAACTCGGTCTCGGTGATCTCGAGGGCGGCAGCGAGCTCGGAGAGCGACAGCCCCAGCTCGAGTCGGCGCAGCTTGATCTGATTCGGCGTCATCTGATTTCACCTCGGTCCGGGGACTGCCGGCTCGTGCGGGACCGGCGCGGGACGGGGAGCATTGTCCCCCTCGCACTTCGTCCTCGACCTGTGACGTCGCGCACGCGGTCTGGTGTGATTCGCCAGAGCCAGACCGTCGTGGCGAGCCGCAGCATCACCCCTTGACGTTCGGTCGACGGGGAATGAACACCGATCACCCAAACGGATTATCGAACGGTCGACGGCAGCTGCTATACGACAGGGGTGCGCCGCGTGCCGAAATGCACTGACACCTGCGACCAGGTCCGCCATCTGCTCGCCGACGCAGTGGACCGGATCGCCGTCGGCATCGCGGTGGTCTCCCCTGCCGGCAAGATCCTCGAGCTGAACCGAGCCGCGCGCGAGATCGTCACGAGCGACGACGTGCTCGACATCGACGGTGGAGTTCTCGTCGCATCGAATCCTCTGAACGCGGCGGTCCTGGCGGACACTCTCGCAAAGGTCACCGCGGGGAACGTGCGGAGCGGCAGCTTCGCCGCTCTGGCCCGGAACGGGCGACGCGCCCCCCTGCACGTCTTTGCCGCACCGCTCCGTCTCGACGGTGAGCGCCGCGCTTCCGCCGTGGCGCTCTACCTCTCGATCCCGGAACGGACGCTCCGCGCGAACGAGCAGCTCCTGAAGATCCTCTTCGGACTCTCGGGCGCCGAGGCGCGCGTCGCCGCAGGCATCGTCGAAGGGCTCGCGGTGCCCGACCTCGCGGAGAAGCTCCACGTCAGCGTGCACACGGTCCGGACCCAGCTCAAGAGCATCTTCGCCAAGACCGGAGCCCAGCGCCAGAGCGATCTGGTCCGGCTGATCACGAGCGGTCTCGCGCTGGTAGCGACCGAGCGGTAGAGCAATAGGACAATAGGACCTATAGGACCTATGGGACCTATAGGAGCCCACCCACCCGGATAGGACGGGCCCACCTCCGGCGAAAACCCGTGCTGTCCCTCTCGGGCGGGCGTGTCCTATTGGTCCCATAGGTCCTATTGGTCCTATTCGTCCTATTCGTCCTCTTCGCCCCATCCCCAGAAAGGGAAAGCCCCCGCCGATTGCTCGGCGGGGGCTTTCTGGTTAATGCGTGAACTAGTGACTACCGCTCAGCGGGGACGAAGGTCGGATCCTGGGTCTTCTGGTCGATGACCGAAGCGTACCCGATGATCTTTCCGTCGCCTTCGATCACACGCACCGCGATGCGTGCGTTGTAGATCTCGCTGTTCAGGCCGAACTTGGAGCTGAAGACGTTGACGAGCTGGACGAACTCGTTGGCCTTGAGGTCGACCGTCACGCGCGGCGTGGCGAGCGAGCCCGGGATCACTGCGATGAGCTCGACCTTCGCGCCCTTTCCGCTCACCTCGGCGACGCCGAGGTTGGTGCGGTAGGCCGCGGAGCTTTCGAGCTGCTGCAGCTGGACCGTCCCTTCGCCCACGCCGAGACCTTCGCTCTTCGGCACGCCCGGGATGAACTGCCCGTACGAGCCGGTCGGGGTCAGGTTGAAGGTGCGGGCGGTGACGAGGAGCGGCGTGCTCACGGCGGTCGTCACGTGGACCGAGCCGCCGACGCCGGCGAGAGCGAAGGAGTTGCGGAGGATGTCCTTGAGCTCCTTCGTGCTGCGCGGGCCGATCGAGGTCGGGATGGTCTTCGACGCCGTCGGATCGCCGCTCGGGTAGAAGATCAAGTTCGCGTTGACCGTCGAAGCCGTCGGGTTGTAGATGCGGACGTCCGTGCGCCAGCGGGCGGCACCGGTGTCGAGGTCGGCGACGCCTGCGAGGACCCACGCGGTATCGGCAACCGGCACGTCGCCGGTGACGAGGAGCGGGTCGTTCGTCTGGTTGTCGACGACCGAGGCGTACGCCATCACGCGGCCGGTGTCGGAGGTGACTTCGACGTTGACGCGCGCGTTGTCGTTGGTGATGCCCCGCGTGCCCAGGAAGCTGTTCATCTGAATGTGCTCACCGGCGCGGAGGTACTGGTCGAAGGTGGTCAGCTGCGCGCCGTTCGCGTCGAAGACGGTGACGCGGACGTTGGCGCCCTGGCCCGAGCCCTCGACGAGTCCGAGGTTGGTGCGCGCGGTGGCCGACTGGTTGATCTCGGAGAGCGTGAGGACGTTGCCCTTGCCGACGAAGTCGCTCACCGGGATCGCCGGGATGAACTGGCCGTAGGTACCGGAGGCGGTGCGGTTGTAGGTACGGCTGGAGCCGAGGAGCGTGCGTCCGCGGCGGTTGCTGGTCGTTGCGCCAGACTTGAGCGAACGGACTTCGACGACACCCGAGAGGCTCTGTCCCGGGCGCGCGCCGAACCAGTTGCGGAGGACGCTGTCGAGCGCCATCGAGGAGCCGGCGGGAACGTCGATCGTGGTCTGGTTGCTCACGCGGCCCGCGTCGTTCTGCGACGGGGTGAAGTTGACCTGGTAGCGGCCCGGCTCACCCGAAGCGTTCGTGACGCGGATGTCGGAGACCCACTGCGAGTTGTTGGCGCCGTCGGCTGCGGCGACCGCCGGGATGATGAGCGCGTCCGAAGGCGGCTCGGTCTTTCCCTGGCTGCTCACCGGGGTGACGAGGTTGACCGTGACCGGAACGGTGTAGACGGTCGTGGCCTGCGAGGCCGTGCCGTTCGCACCGGCCGTGGTGAACTCGACGAGGATCGTGCCGGCGTTCGTGCCGGCCACGAGGTCTCGCGGATCGGCCACGATCGAGAGCGTGATGCCGGCGGCCGGCATCGTGCCCGACGCAGGCGAGACGCGGAGCCACGCCACGTCGGTGCGGGCCGTGAAGGGCGTCGGCGCGTTGAACGGGTTGGCGAAGAAGGTCGACTGAACGACGACTTCCTGCGCGCCCACGCTCAGGTTCGAGTCGTTCGTCTGCGCCGGTGCTTCCACAGTGACGTCCTCGACCTGCGACGAGACGCTGATCGTGTTGTTGCACGAGCTCTTTGCCAGGACGCGGTAGTAGTACGTCGTGTCGACCGCGACCTCGTGGTTGAACATCGTCTGCGTGCCGGTCACGGTCTGCGTCGTGATGCTGCCCGCGGTGAAGCTGGCAGAGGTCGACTCGTCGATCTCGTAGCTCAGCGCGTTCGCGACCTGCCTCCAGCCGACGATGTACGACTGGTTCGAGGAGGCCTTGCGCTGGACGGTCAGCCTCGGCGCGTCAGGCGTGGTGCACGGCGGCGGTGCGACGACCGTGAACCTCGCCTCGGCCGAGAAGGCGGAGCCGCAGTTCGGGACGTTCGCACGGACCTTCCAGGTGACTCCACCCGGCTGCGCCGAGTAGACGAACGTGATGTTGCCGCTGCCGGCGGGCTGGCTGACCGTGGCGACCGGCGCCATCGGGCTCGTGTCCGTCTCGATGTAGACGTCGTAGGTCGTCGCGTTCGCGACGCGCGTCCAGCTCAGCGTGACCGGAGAGGTAAAGGTGCCGGTCGTCCCGTCCGGTCCGGAGATCGTCGGGGCGGTGACGACGCAGGGGGCGGTGATGGTGAGGGTGCGATGGAGCGACTCGACTCCCGGGCAGCCGGGGTAGATCGCTTCGACCCACCACTCGCTGACACCGAGAGGCATGCTGTACTCGGCCGAACGGGTGGAGGCGTTCAGCATCTCGCCGTTCAGCTTGGTCGGTGCGCCACCGTTGAAAGCGGTCCAGACGTTGTAGCCGGTCGCACCGGTCACGCGGTCCCAGTTGAACTGAATCGTGCGCGAGGTCGTGGAGTTCCCGGCGGCGGGCGACTGCAGGACCGGACGATCGGTGCTGCAGACCTTCGCCTTGCGGAACTTCATCGTGCTGCGCGCCGACTGCGCGTGCGTGCAGCGGGCGCCGCCGTGCGCCTCGACGTACCACTCGAGCGGCGACAGGTCGTCGGTGCCGAAGGTGAGGTCGAGGAAGTCGAACGTCCTCTCGAGCGAGAGGTCGGTCGTCGTTCCGAGAAGCTCACGGTCGGCCGAGCCGGCGCCGGTCCGGCGGTAGACGCGGTACTCGGTCGCGTTCGGGACGCTGGACCAGCCGAAGACGACGGTCGGCGAGAGGGTCTCGCTGTTGTTCGTCGGCTGGATGAGCGCCGGCGTGTTGAGGACACAGGGGGGCGGGGCGTTCACGGTCAGCGTGCGGGCCGCCGAGGCGACCGGGGCGCAGCTGCCACCGTAGTTCGCGGCCACCGACCAGTTGACGGTGCCGTTCGGCACGTCGAGATTGTAGATCGTCCCCGTGAGTTGGACCGTGGCGATCGTCCCGACGGTGAGCGTGTACGACGTCGCACCGGCAACCGGCTCCCAGACGAACGAGACCAGCTCGCCCGGCTCACGGGTGATCGTCGCGTTGGCCGCCGGAGTGCTGAGCACCGGAGCGGCGGTCGGGCAGGTCGCAACCGTGCCGACCGTGAAGGACGACGTGGCGGACGTCACGGAGGGGCAGCCCGAGAAGTAGGCCGTGACACTCCAGTTGCGCGGACCTTCGGGGATGACGCGCGTGTTGGAGGTCGAGGTCGTGATGATGGTCGCAATGCCTTCGATGCGGAGGGAGTAGTAGCTGCGTCCCGCCACCGGCTCCCAGGAGAACGTGACCGGGGAGGCCACGCCGGTTGCACCGGCGGCCGGAGTGAGAAGCGTCGGGGCGGTCGTCGGGCAGGTGGACGCAGCCGGGACCGTGAAGGTGAAGGTGGAGGAACGGACCGGGGCGCAGTTCGTGAAGAGCGACTCGACGAACCAGCTGTGCGTGCCGGTCGGCGCGGTGAAGGTCGCGGTCGTGGTCGACGCGTTGACCTCGGCGACGACGCCGGCGGTGGCGCCCGAAATCGCGACATAGACCTTGTAGCCGGTCAGGCCGACGGTCGTCGCATTCGGCTGCGCGTTCCAGCTGAACGCAACCGGCGAGGTGACGCTCGCGGCGTTGTTGGCCGGGGCGGTCAGCGTGACGCCGGCCGTCGGGCAGATGTCGGTCACCGTGAAGGTGCCGTTGGCCGAGGTCAGATTGCCGCAGCCGGCCGAGAGCGCCTCGACGCGCCAGGTGTAGGTCCCGGGGCCCGGGAGGGTCGCGGTGAGGCTCGTGCCGGCGAGCTCGGTCCCCTCGCGGGGGCCGGTCAGCCGGACTTCAGTGCCGCCGTTGCGGCTGTAAATGACGTCGTAGCCGTCAGCACCGGAGACCGCGGACCAGGAGAAGTTCACGCCGGTCGGCGAGCTGATCGCCTGGCCGGAGGAGGGGGTCACGAGGCTCGGCGCGCCGGTCGGGCAGGCGGTGCCGAAGGTCCAGGTGGCCGAGCGGGCCGGAGCGCAGGTGCCCGGCAGAATCCCCTGGACGTACCAGCGGTGCATGCCGGCGGGGATGACCTTGGTGAGCTCGAAGGTCGTCGCGTTGGTGGTGCCCTGCGAGACGAACGGCGCACTCGGGTTGTTCACGCCGTTGATCGCGACGAAGACCTCGTAGCCGGTCGGGCTGCCGAGGATCGGGTCCCAGGCGAAGACGACGGTGAGGTGGTCGTCGGTCGCGGCGTCGGGCGGGTTGATCAGCGTCGGGCCGTTCGAGTGGCAGGCGCTGGTCGTGAACGTCTGGCACGAACTGACGACGGTCGTGCAACCGTTCTTCACCGCCTCGACCTTCCACGAGTACTGCGTGTTCGGCGCGAGGTCGAAGTAGTTCGCCTGCATGTAGAACGTCGTCCCGCCCGGGGTGACCAGGTCAGGCGTCGTCGACGCGCAGGGGTTGTCGGCGGTAGCGCCGAAGTAAACGTTGAAGTAGTCGGCGGCGACATTGCCGGGCGTCGACCACGTGAGAGTGCCCTGAGTGGCGACTCCGGTCGAGCCGTTGGCCGGCGCAGTGAGGGTCACGCCCGTCGGGCAGGTCTGCGCGAGTGCGGCCGGGGCCATCGCCATCGTGGCGATCGTCACCAGCAGCACCGCGAGAAGCACCCGGACCGACTTGGCTGTGGACCGGTTGGTGTCAGCAGAATACTGGACCATGATCTGCTCCCTGTTCGGATTTCTGTTCATGTCTGGCGTCTGCTGCGGACTACGGGCGGGCCGGTGAAACCGGCGGCTCGAGTCGCGGCCTCGGTGCCTGCGGAGCCTGCGGCGCACGGCGCGGCCGGCGGTGGTGGTACGGCGTGAGACCCGGCCCCTCTTCCGTGATGGTGGAAGGGGCGGAGGCGCGCGTCTTGTCGTTCGCGGCATTCGCGGCGGCAGCGTTGTTGTTGTTCGTCTGCACGACCGAGGTGTCGACGGCGACCTGGGCGACCGCTCCGTCCGTGCACGGCTTCTGCGCGTGGAGCTTGCCCGAGTCGTCGATCGTCCCGATGATCCCTTCGCAGCGGAAGCCGATCGGCGCCACGAGCGCCTTCGACGTCATGCCGACGACGATCATCGAGGCCTGCCTCGCCTGCTCCGGCGAGAGCTTCGCCGGGCACGACCTGGAGACCGCGATCACGCCGCTCGCGCGGGTCGTGAATGCACCCTTGGCGTCGCGAGCTGCGACGCGGTACTGCACTTCCGTCGTCCCGGATGCGACCTGCGGCAGCACGGCCTGGAACCGGCCGCCTTCGCGGCGCATGTCGACGTAGTGCTCCGTCTTCGCGTTCGCGGACCTGAAGTAGATGCGGGCCGCGCTGACTGCGCGCTCCGCCGGCCACTCCACGACCGCGTTGCGATTCTCGGCCACGCACGATGTCGCTTTCGCGCCCGTCGGTGAGGACGGCGCGGCCGCCGCACTCGTGGCGACGACGCAGACTGCGATGCCGAGCAAAGCGGCGCTGATCTTAAGCATGAGAGCCTCCTGCCCTGTGCTGATTCCCGGAGACACGCCGGGACTACCTCGAAAAAAAATGAGAAACGAACCTTCGGACCAAAGATGATTCGGTGCCCCGGATTATAGGGAGAGTGCCATCCAAATCCATCACCCAATTCGGGTATTCACCCGGCTGCTATGCTGACGCCTCCCCATATCTAACCCGAAGAGGTGAGACTTGAAGATTCTCGCGTGCACGATCATCGCGCTCCTTTCCGTTCCGGTCGTGTCGGCCGTCACCGTAAAAGAGATGCTGTCGCAACTATCCCGACGTGACTCCGCCCCGCGCAGCGAGCGCTTCGGCGCCCCGCGCGCGAACGTCGGCATGGAGTTCGTCGATCACGACTTCGTCATCCCGGTCGCCGGCAACACCCCCGGCAACTTCGGCACGCACTGGAAGTCCGAGGTCGTCATCAGCAACTTCCGGAGCCAGCGCCAGCGGATCGCCGTCTCGATCCTCGAGCAGGGGAAGAACAGCGGTACCAGCGAGCCAGTCATCCTCGAGCTCCCCTCCTTCGAAGAGGAAGGCGAGCTCGCGATCGTGACCGAGGACTTCATGGGCTACCTCGGCAAGACCGGCCTCGCATCGATCGTCGTCCAGGCGGTGCAGTCGGACGGCAAGACGATCGACGAGGGAGCCATCATCGACGGCTACTCGCGCATCTGGACCCTGCAGCCGCAGGACCCCGCGCAGCCCTGCGCCCCTGCGCAGCGCGGCACCGTCTCGCAGGGGATGATGACCGTCACCCCCGACTCGGTCACCGGCCATGAGTTCCCCGCCTTCGCCGTCGGCCTCAAACAGGACGAGACCTACCGGACCAACGTCGGCATCGTGAACCTCTCGCCGAACCAGGTGACCTGGCTCGTCGAGGTCGTCGCCCGAGGCCGCGCCGGCACGACGTTCAAGATGACCGTCCCCGGCAACTCGATGATCCAGCAGCCGATCCCTGCAGGCATCTACGGCGTCATGAGCATCATCTTCAGCGTCGACGACGCGAGCCTCGCGAAGACCCCCGGCGCGATCGAGAGCCAGCACACCGGCGACGGCGCGCTCCTCTGGAACGCCTACGCCTCGTCCGTCGACAACCGGAGCGGGGACGGCTGGACGAGACAGGCGGCGCCGTAGGAAGAAGTAAGAAGTGTGAAGTGTGAAG
>JBAQWH010000604.1:0-8984 GCA_049298815.1 Thermoanaerobaculia bacterium
AGGTCTCGCCCCCTTCGCGCTCGGCTCCCCGAGGAACCCCGAGGAACTCAGGGACCGAGGGACCGAGGGACCCCAGGAACCCCACCGCCCATCAACCATTGGAGAAGAAATGCAAAGAATCCTGACAGTCCTCGCGCTGGCGCTGCTCTCGGCCCCTGCGTTCGCATCGTCGGCCCGGGTGCACAGCGTCCGCCCCGGCAGCAGTGACACCACCTGGGCGAAGCGCGCGTTCGTTCCGGCCGCGGAGATGGCAGCCGCTGCGGCCAACAGCACGCTCGCTCCCGTCCCGACGACCCGCCCGATCCTGATGTTGGAGACGAACTACTACACCTACGTCGCGGGCGACCCGCTCCAGCTCCGCCTGACGTCCGACCCGAACGGCTACGGCGGCGCCGCCACGCTGTACCTCTACTGGGAGAACCGCACGAGCGGTGAGCGGCGCTACTACAACGCCGCGCACGGTGGGCTTCTCGATGCCGGCCAGCAGGCCGACCTCTTCGGCTCGGTCGGTTCGCCCGCACCGGTCTTCGTCCCGAAGCTGAGCGACTTCGTCCTCTTCGGCAGCACCGGAAGCGAGCCTCTGAGCTGGGGCGTGCGCGGTGCACTTGCCGCATCGATGAGCGTCCCGTCCGGACAGCCCGGCCTCTACCAGTGGGTCGTCGAGCTGCGTGATGCAGCCGGCAAGCGCGTGATCTCGCGCTCGAACGCGATGTACTCGTACGTTGGCTCGACCGTCGAGGTGCAGGGGGCGATCACGACGTCGACGACCTGGACTGCCGACAAGCGGTACATCCTCAAGGACTACGTCGGCGTGGTCGCGCCGGCAGTCCTGACGATCGAGCCGGGCACGGTGATTTACGGTGGTGACGGCCGCGCGACTCTGTTCGTGCAGCGCGGCGCGAAGCTCATCGCCGACGGCACCGAGCGTCGTCCGATCATCTTCACCTCCTCGCAGCGCGTCGGCTCCCGCGCGCAGAAGGACTGGGGCTCGCTCGTTCTCCTGGGATCCGCACCGATCAACGTCCCCGGCGGTGAAGCGGTCCTCGAAGGGCTGCCCAGTGAGGCCGCGTATCGCTACGGTGGAAGCAACGCCGCAGACAACAGCGGAATCCTCCGCTTCGTCCGGCTCGAGTTCGGCGGCTTCGAGATCGCCACGGCGCAGGAGATCAACGGCCTGACGCTTGCCGGTGTCGGCAACGGTACGGTCGTCGATCACGTCGAGGTGCTCCACAACAAGGACGATGCGTTCGAGTTCTTCGGTGGCACCGTCAACGCCTCGCACCTCATCGGCGTTGCGTTCGCCGACGACGGCCTCGACTTCGACTTCGGCTACAGCGGCAGCGTGCAGTTCGTGGCACTCATCAAGCGCGCCGAGAACGACGAAGGCGACGCGAACTTCCTCACCGAGTCGGACAACAACGGCTCCGGCGGCAGCGACTCGCCGGTCACCAACCCGAAGGTCTACAACGTGACCGCGGTGCGCGTGCCGAGCAACACCGGCTTCTACGGAGGCCGCATCCGCCGCAACTCGCGCGGCCAGTGGCACAACGTGATCGTCACCGGCGCGAAGAACGCCCCGCTGTACTTCGACGGCTCGTCGACGCAGGGGAACGCGACCTCCGGGCTGCTGGTGTTCGACAACTCGATCCTCTTCGGCAGCTTCGCAGACTCCGCGTTCGCGAGTGGCGCCAACGGCGCTCCGACGCGCGACTACCTCTTCACGACCCGCAAGCAGAACCGCAACACCGACCCGATGCTCGCGATCGGCGCGCCGTCGCTGCTGAAGACGCTGATGCCGGACCTCGTGCCGCTCGGCGACTCGCCGGCGCTCGACGCCGACTTCGCGGCGAACCCGCCTGACAACGGCTTCCTCCGCTCGGTCGGCTACCAGGGCGCCGTTGCGCCAGGCAACGACTGGGTGCTGTCCGGCTGGGCCACCTTCGCCGACAACTGAGCTCGCGCCGACTGAAAAGGTTCAGGAGAAACAGATGAAACGATACGCAATCCTGCTGTTCGTCCTCGCGCTCACGCCGATCGTGGCGCTCGCGCAGTCATACAGCGCAGTCCTCAGCGGCGCGGCGGAAGTCCCCGGTCCCGGTGACCCGGACGGCTCCGGTCTCGGTGTCGTGACGATCGACGGCACGACAGTCCGCTACAACGTCTGGGCCCAGGGAATCGGAGCACCGACGCAGGCGCACATCCACGCAGGCGCACCCGGGATCGCCGGCGGGCCGGTCGTCACGCTCGACGTGAACATGCTCGCGAACGGCTCGACGACGGTCACGGCCGACGTGGCAAATCAGATCAAGGCGAATCCCGCCGGCTTCTACGTCAACGTCCACAACGCCGAGTTCCCCGGCGGCGCACTGCGAGGCCAGCTCGTCGCGTCGCACGAGACGCAGGGTTCGATGACGGCGTTCATCCCGGTCGTCGGCAAGGTCCGCGGCCAGGCGAACACGAACTTCGTCACCGACCTCCGGATCATCAACGAGGGTGGCTCGACGGCGAACGTGACGCTCGACTTCTTCACCCAGAGCGCCGCCGGCCATTCGGCTCCGACCTCGTCGAAGCAGGTGACCGTAGCCCCTGGTGAGCAGAAGGTGCTGAACGACGTCGTCGGCGTGACCCTCGGGGTCGACGGAGTCCTCGGCGGCCTTCGGATCACGTCCGATCAGAACGTCATCGCGTCAGCTCGGGTCATCAACGACCTCCGCTCGACCGGGAACGGTACGGCCGGCTTCGCAGTCGACGCCGAGGCCGGGCCAGGCAGCGCGGGCACGATCAGCTTCCTCCACCAGAACGCCGACTTCCGCACGAACCTCGGGTACTTCAACCCCGGTCCGGCTCCGGTGACCGCGACGTTCACCGCGCGCCGCGCCAGCAACGGCGCCGTGCTCGGCACGGTCACGTCGACGATTCCCGGCTACGCGATGGTGCAGCAGGCGGCGTTCGGCCTCGTCTCGTCGGTCGCTGCGGCCGATCAGGTGCAGGACGACTTCTACGTGACCTGGTCGGCGAGCGCGCCGCTCTTCGTCTACGGTGCGGTGACGGACTTCAAGACCGGCGACGCGGTGCTGAACCGCTGAGGTGCTCCCTTCGCCGGGCCGATTCTCTGAACAAAACGATGGCCTTCTCCCTCGCCTGGCGGGGGAGAAGGCCATCTTGTTTGAGTCCGGAGGAGTCGGTTAGTTCGCTGCGTTCGCGGCGTCGACGATCTGGAACTGCTGGGTGTTGACCTTCTCGTCGCCGATCCAGATCTCAGCGCGATAGTCGCCCTTCGCCCAGGTGGTGGTGTCGGTGGCGGTGAAGTTCAGGTACTTCTGGCCCGCCACGACCGGCTTGTCTTCTTCACCGACCTTCGTCTCGTTCGGGCCGTACCAGACGAGCTTCACGATTGCGCTCGGCGGGGCGTCGCCGGTCTCGATGGCGATGTGGATCGGCTGGCCGGGCGCGAAGTCGTCGCCGGTCTTGCCTGCGACCATCGAGCCGTCGGCTCCGAGCTCGCTGCCGATCGTGACGTCATCGAGCCACGACTGGGCCGTCGTCGGAGCGATGTCGGACGGGCTCGAGGTCCCGGCCTGCTCGACGGTCGTGGTCTCGGCGGGGGCTTCCGCCGTTTCGTCGCGGCCACAGGCGACAAGGGTAAGAGAGATGGCGACTGCTGCAAGGACTGTCTTGGTCATACTGGTGTTTCCTTTCGCTCCCCGGAAAAGCAGGAGACGTGCCGCACCGAGCCAGGGAGGCCGTACCGGAGTCAGCCGGTCGGCCGTGCTAGCATGATTTCAGGGCTTACCGCGGCCCTCGTGCTGAGACGGATGGTGGGGTGGCTCTGATAGCGCAGCGGCGGTACCTCGAATCGTCCGATCACTTTTCGGATCGTGATCGACTGTCACGGACCCTTGGCAGTAATCGCCTATAACTCCTGTTAGGGTGCCGTACGGGCTCATATTGGCCCGCCAATCCCAGATCGGACCAGCAATGACTCAATGGCCAACAATCATTCAGGGCGGAATGGGCGCCGGCGTCTCCTCCTGGAAGCTCGCGCGCGCGGTCTCCTCGCTCGGGCAACTCGGCGTGATCTCAGGCATCGCCCTCGACGTCATCCTCGCGCGACGCCTGCAGGACGGTGACCCCAACGGTGACGCGCGGCGCGCTCTCGCGCAGTTTCCCATCAAGTCGATTGCGGACCGGATCCTCACCAAGTACTACGTGCCGGGAGGCAAGCCTGCCGACAAGCCGTACGCGACCGTGCCGATGCACACGGCCGACTCCGCCCGCGCCCTGATCGAGCTCTGCATCGTCGGCAACTTCGTCGAGATCTACCTCGCGCGAGAGGGGCACGACAACCCGGTCGGGGTCAACTACCTCGAGAAGATCCAGCTGCCCCATCTGCCGTCGATCTACGGGGCGATGCTCGCGGGCGTCGCCGTCGTGATCATGGGCGCCGGAATCCCGACCAAGATTCCCGGAGTCCTCGACGCCTTCGTGAATCACGCGCCGGCCTCCTACGAGATCAACGTCACCGGTGCCCAGGAGGGCGAGTCGGCGGTCGTGACGTTCAATCCCGCCGACTTCGTCGAAGGGGACCTTCCGCCGCTGACCAGGCCGAAGTTCTTCCCGATCGTTTCCTCCAACGTCCTCGCCACGACGATGCTCCGCCGTTCGAACGGCGTGGTGGACGGTTTCGTCGTGGAGGCCCCGATCGCCGGCGGCCACAACGCTCCGCCTCGCGGCAAGCTGACGCTCGACGAACAGGGCCAGCCGCTCTACGGCGAGAAGGACGAAGTCGACCTCGCGAAGCTCCGCGAGCTCGGCAAGCCGTTCTGGATCGCGGGCGGCGCAGCCTCGCCCGAGCGACTGAAAGCTGCACTCGCCGCCGGAGCCCAGGGCGTCCAGATCGGTACCGCCTTCGCGCTTTGCGAGGAGTCGGGCCTCGACGAGACCTACCGCCGCCAGCTCCTCCAGACCTCGGTCGACGGCGAAGCGTCCGTCTACACCGATCGCCTCGCATCGCCCACCGGCTTCCCGTTCAAAGTGGCGCAGCTCGCATCGAGCCTCTCGGAAGCGGACGTCTACGCCGCGCGCCAGCGCGTCTGTGACCTCGGATATCTCCGCGAGGCCTACCGGAAAGAGGATGGCGCCATCGGCTACCGTTGCGCCGCCGAGCCGGTCGACCAGTACGTGCGGAAGGGTGGGAAGGTCGAGGACGCCGATGGACGGAAGTGCCTCTGCAACGCGCTTCTCGCGAACATCGGACACGGACAGGTGCGCGGAGCGCAGCACGTGGCCGAGCTACCCCTGCTGACCGCCGGTGACGACCTGAAGACGATCGCGCGATTCATCCCGCCGGGCCGGACGTCCTACACCGCCCGCGACGTGATCGAGCAGGTCATGGGCGACCTGGCCACCTGAGAGCAGGCGAGTCGCTCGGTCCCTCGGTCCCTGAGTTCCTCGGGGTTCCTCGGGGTTCCGCGGTCTGAGCCCCCCGAGGGACCGAGGGACTCAGGGACCGAGGGACTCGTTTCAAAACGGCGTGTAGCTGAGACTGAAGCTGACCTTCCGGCCGGGGTCGAAGGAGCGCTGCAGCTCCGGCCCCTGCATGAACTCGCGCTTTGCACCGAGGAGGTTGCTGCCGGCGAGCTTGACCTCGAGGCCGGGGACCCACGGTGCGAGACTCTGGGAGACGACCATGTCGAACGACGCGTACGACGACTCGTAGATGTCCGGCAGGCCGAACGCGCCGACGTCGGTCAGCCGCTCGCCCGAATACGACCCGAGGACGCGGAACATCGTTCCCCACTCCGGCTGGTAGAACTGGAGCGCGAGGTTGCCAACGTTGTCGGACTGTCCTTCGAGCGGCCGCTCGGTGTTCGTGACGACCGAGAGCTGATGGGCCCCGACGGTCACGTTCGACTTGATGTGAGCGAAGTTGGCGTTCACCGACCAGCGCTCGAGCGCTGGGGCGATCTTGCCGAGCGACTGCCGAAGCTCGAGCTCGAGACCCCACAGCGTCGCGGTGTCTGCATTGACGAACGACTGCCGGAAATCGCTCGTCGGCTGGATGATCCGCTCGATCGGCTTGTCGATCCGCTTGTAGAACGCGCTCGCGGCCAGCACGTCGCCGGCGCCCGGGAAGGTCTCCCAGCGGAGGTCGTAGCTGTCGAGCGTCGCCTGCTCGAGCTCCGGGTTGCCCGAGACCGACCGGCCGCCTGCGACTTCGGTGAACGTGAACGGGCTGAGCTCGCGGAACTCGGGGCGGTTGAGCGAGCGCCCGTACGCGAAGCGGAGGTTCGTGCGCGAGGCGAGTTGGCGAACCACGTTGATCGACGGCAGGAGGTCGTTCGCCTCACGGGTCGACGCGACCGCGTTGGTCGTGTCGAACGGATTGAACGTCGTGACGGTCTGCTCCGACGACTCCTGCCGCGCACCAGCGATGAGCCGCCATCCGCCGAGCGTCGTGTCCGACATCAGATACGCAGCATCGACCGTCTGCCCCGCGTCGTACGCGTCGTTGATGCCGGTCGTCTCGCGGATCTCGAACCCGTCGGGACGGATGTTGTCGGCGGTGTAGATCTGGTCCGGCGTCCCGGTCAGGTCGAACTGCCGGAAGTTCGAGGTGACGAAGCGGAAGCGGCGCGCGCCAAAGTCGCGCGAGCGCTCGAGCCGGTCGATGCCGGCCTTCAGCGTTCCGGAGAACGAGCCGTCCGCGCGTGCGAAGAACGTCGACCAGGAAGCGCCGGCCTGCTCGATCGTCTCGTCGAGCTCGAAGTACTCGAGCTTCCCGGAGTCGGCGAACCCGGTCTGCATCTCGAAGACGCCCGGGTCGGTCTCGCGATAGATGTTCTCGCGCAGGTTCGAGTCGTTCGTGGCGCGCGACGAGGCGACGCTCCACTCGACGAGGCTCCCCATCGCAGGGCCGGCGAGATTGTGCTCACCGCGCAGCCGGTTCGACTGCACCTCTTCGAGCTGGTAGCGGACGCGATAATCGCGGATGTCGCCGCCGGAGTTGGTCTGGAGTCCTTCCTGATACCGATCCTCGGACGACGCGTCGCGAGTGAAGACGCTGTTGAGGTAGAGGCGGTTCGAGTCGGTGAGCCGCAGCGAGAGATTGCCCACCATCCCTGCGGTCACGTTCTCCTTGTCGGAGGTCAGGTCGTAGTCGTTGTACGGGACGAGCACGCCGCCGGCATCGACGCCGTAGTAACGCTGCTCCTCGTCGGTCGAGTTGTAGCCGTGGTTCGAGACGCCCGAGAGCACGACGCCGAGCCGGCCGAGCGTGGCGCCGAAGGTCAGCGAAAGGTCGCGCGCGGGCGTGGCCGTACCGCTCTCCAACCCCGTCCACGAACCGACGAAGGCCTGGCCGATCGTCTCGAGCTCCTCGGGGGAGAGTCCGCTCGGATCGAGAATGCTCCGGCGCCTCAGCCGCTCGCTCGGAAGCGCATCGGGGATCGGCTGCCCACCTTTGCCGGTCAGGCTCAGACCACCCGCGTAGGTGCGGAAGGCCGAGCCGTTCACGCCCGAGACCTGTGAGGTTCCGAGGCCCAGCTTCACGCTCGTGGTGCGCGGAAAGTCGACCGTCGTCATCTCGACCACGCCGCTGCCGAAATCGCCCGGCTTATCGGGCGTGTACGTCTTGACGACGCTGACCGTCTCGAGCAGCTTCGCCGGGAAGAGGTCGAGCGGGACGACCCGCTTCTCGGTCTCGGTGGTCGGCAGAGTCGAGCCGTTGATCGTCGTGCCGCTGTACCGCTCGCCGAGCCCGCGGACGAACACGTACTTGTCGCCGAGGAGCGTGACTCCGGTGAGCCGCTCGACGACGCCTGCAGCGCTGGAGTCGGGAGTCTTCCTGATCTCTTCGGCGGAGATCGAGTCGCTGACGGCCGCGGCCTGGCGCCGAGTCTCGAGGATCTCGACTTCGCCGGTCGCCACTGCGTCACCGACGACCTCCATCGTCTCGTTGAATGCGGGGACGATCTTGAGGTTGACGTCGACCGTCTGCCCGGTGGAGAGCTTCAGCTCGGTCCGGACCGGCTGGAAACCGTCGAGCGCGGCCTCGACCACGTACGGGCCGGGGCGAAGTCCGTCGATGCGGAACTCCCCTTCGCCGCCGCTGACTGCGAGCGCCGGCTGGCCCGAGGCGCTCGGTTGCGTCGCGGTCACGGTCACGCCGGGAAGCGGCGTCCCGCTGTCGTCCATCACCACGCCGCGGACCGATGCGAGTGCGAGTGGGGACGCGCCGTTAGCGTGCGCGGAAGTCGCGCCGCAGAGCATGGCTGCGAGAAGAGCGATCGCCAGGAAAGTCGTCTTGGTGCGGGACTCGGTGTTCATGGACGAGCGTTTTACGGGGGTCGCGAAGCGCGCGGGCGAACGGCGTGTCAAGTCGGGGTAAAGCGTTGCGGTACGCCGCGCGAACCGGTCCAGATTTCACGCGCGGTCCCCGTTCCTTCACACCGGCTTCACCTGCCGCACCTAGAGTCGCGAGCCATGCGACCCGTGATCATCGTGGCGCGCGAGGGCACCGCAGCGCAGACGCTGCGGGCCGCCCTCGCGTCAGGCGGCTTCCAGGCTCAGCACTTCACCGACCTCTCTGCGGCCCGCGAGGAGATCCGGCAGCACAGATGCTCGCTGGCCATCATCGCGATCGATCCGGGCGATTCCGCGGCGGCCGCGCTGTCGCGGGAGGTCAGTGCGCTCGTTCCCGTGATCGCCGTAACCGCCTCCTGCACCGGAGAGCAGTGCGTCGACGTGCTCGAATGCGGGGCCGACGACTGCGTCCCGCAGAACGTCCCGGAGCGCGAGCTGCACGCCCGCATCAGGAACGTCCTGCGCCGCGCGAGTCCGAGTGAGGGAGAGGCCTCCGACTCGATCGTTCAGACGCTCACCGAAATGCGTGTGCGGGTCGACGGCCACACCTGGGAGCTGACGAAGGGAGAGGTCGACGTCCTGTCGGTGCTCGTCGAGTCGGCGCCGACGCCGCTCACCGC
>JBAQWH010000605.1:0-5365 GCA_049298815.1 Thermoanaerobaculia bacterium
GGCTTCGGGCGGCCGCCGGCAGTCGACGCGGTCGCGGCACTTCGCGACCGCGCCGGCCGCGAGCTCGATCCGGCGATGACAGGCTCGTTCCTCATCTCACTCTCGGTCATCGATCCCTGAACCCCACGCGATCAACCGTCGGGCCTGACCCATCGTGCTTCCGACCCCGCCGCGACCGCGCGCTCACGAAGACCAACACCACACGCGCGCCTCTCTACGGGTGCTCCGTGATGGCAACGATCGTCAGCACGGGCAGTCGCCGCTTGCCCACGATCTGGTCCGGCCCATAGTAGAAGAACACGCGGTACGCGCCGGGTGTCCTGTTCTGCGCGTACACCTCGAAGACTTCCTCGCCGCCGGGACCCTGGAACGACTGGTACTTGTGTGTGTTGAGCGACGGGTGACGCGGATTCGTCTCGAGGTATCCGAGCGTCTTCCGAACCCGCTTCAAGAGTCCCTCGTCGCGCGGGTTGCCCTCCAGGGCCGCCAGCGCTCGCGACGCTTCAGGCGTGAATCGAAGCTCACGATTCGGCATCGTCGTCGGCGTAGCGAGCGAAGGAGCCAATGCGCTTCGCCTTACCCGCCGCCGCCTCTGTGAGTCCGCGACGCACGGATGCGAGCGCCCTCGCGTTCCGGTACAGCCATGCTTCCGAAGCCGGGACGCTCACCTGGGGGTCGAGCACGATGCGGCCTTGCTCGTCGCGGTAGACGTCGAAGCCGGAGACATCCGAGAGACCCTCCAGCGCCTTGCCGAGCGTGACTCGCTTCTTGGCGTCCGGCCGGACGTTCTTCGCGACCAGCGTCATGCCGCTGCGAACTGAAACGGTCTTCCTCATGCCATGCAGCGTAGCGAATGTGGGCAAAGGACACAAGTGGGCCAGTGGGCCTCACCCCTGTCGCGATCTCGGCGGCTTCCCCTTGTGCACCCTCTGTGTTCTCTGTGTCTCCGTGGTGAACCGAACGTGGATTCACCACAGAGGCACAGAGGACCCGGAGGAACACGGAGGATCACCGTCAAGGGCCGAGTGAGGGTTCGCGTGTCATTTTCGTCGGCAACGACCACCGCCGACGCCGTTCTCCTGCTCAGGATGGCAACAGCGGGCTCCTACGAGTCGCGGGCGCGAGATCCCGGTGGTTCGCGCCGCGTTGGTCGACCGCGAGCCTTCCTCGCACGGCCGCGCTAAACTCCGGCGATCATGCAGATGACCACCCTCGCGCCTGCGACCTATCGGCGGATGCCGTGGAAGAACGGCCTCGGGGAGACGACGGAGCTCGTCCGGGCTCCCCGCGACGGCGATCCCGACTGGCGGATCAGCATCGCCCGCGTCACCGCGGACGGGCCGTTCTCGCACTACCCCGGCTATGACCGGGTCATCCTCGCGCTCGACGGTGACGGCCTGGTGCTGACTCACCATGACACCGGCACCGAGGTCGCGATCGGCGTGCTCGAGCCGTGGGACTTCAGCGGCGACCTGACGACGAGCTGCGTCGTCCGCGGAGGGGCCTTCCGCGATTTCAACGTGTTCACGCGGCGCGCGGCCTTCACCGCCGAGGTGAAGGTCCTCGCACTGACCAAAGGGAAAACGCTCTCGATCGGTGCGGACGCGACGATTCTCTACTGCGCGGAGGGGTCGATCGTGCTCTCTACGCCCGATCGCATCGACCTTCAGTCAGACGAGACGGTCGTCATCGAACCGACGGGCCCCGATGACAGCCTCACCATCGAGCCCGGCGGGCTGCGGGCGACCGTCGTGCAGGTCGAGCTCACCAGGAAAGAGTGAAGAGTGAAGAGCGAAGAGTGAAAACGGCAGAATTCTCTTGCCGGTGCCCCTCTTCTACTCTTCTTTCACTCTTCACTCTTCACCCTTCACTCTTCCGCTCTACGGCTTCGTCTCGTACAGCGTTCCCTCTTCGACGGTGTAGAGGTTGCCGTTCATCGAGACGAGCATCTCGACGCCCGAGTACTCTCCCTGACGGCCGACCTGCACGTGGTTGCCGGCCTTGTCGGTCTTGTAGAGCGTGCCGTCGCTCTCGATGCTCCAGAGGAAGCCGTTGCCGGAGGCGACGCCGATCGTATCGGCCCACTCCCCTTCGTCGCCGACCTGCTGCCAGGTCCCCTTCATCGGGTTGGTCGCGTAGAGGGTGCCGTTCTCGACGGTCCAGAGGCGGCCGTCCATCGCAGCGAGAAGGCTCGCGTCGCTGAACGAGCCCTTCGGCCCGATCTGCTCGTAGTTGCCCTTCTTGTCGGTGGCGTAGAGCGAGCCGTCGGACTCAATGCTGTAGAGCAGGCCGTTCATCGCGGCGATGGCGACCGTCCCGGCCCATTCTCCGGCTTCGCCGATCTGCTGCCAGCGGCCCTTGGCCGGGTTCGTCGCGTAGAGCGTTCCCGCCTCGACGGTGTAGAGGCTGCCGTCGAGCGCCTCGAGCATCGTCGCGTTGCTGAAGAGCCCCTTCGATCCGACCTGTTCGTAGTTGCCGCCCCGGTCGTTGCGGTAGAGCGACCCGTCGGCCTCGATGCTCCAGATCTCGCCGTTCATCGCGGTGATCGCGACCGTTCCTGCCCAGTCTCCTGCCTCTCCCACCTGGCGCCAGTTCGCGCGCTGCTGCGCGAAGACCGTGACGGTGACGAGAAGCGTGGCGACACAAAGTGCTGCGCGCTGTCTGAATGACATGCTGGTTCTTCTCCTGATTGAATTGTGAGGAAACGCGCGGCAGGGTAGCACGGCGTCATCGCGCCTGCGGGAAGCCCCCCGGCAAATCCGACGCGACCGGTTCCAGCCCGCCGGTCGTGACGCCCGGACTCGCGCGGGAAGCCGAACGCTGGACTTGCGCGTTCTGCCGGGTACAATGCGCGCCGGCTCGGCGGGCTGGCATCAACACTGCCTCACTTCGAGTCCGCGGCCGCATCCCGGCAGGCCGCGCGCAGCGAAGCACTTCAGGGCCCGTAGCTCAGTGGTAGAGCAGTTGGCTTTTAACCAATTGGTCGTAGGTTCGATCCCTACCGGGCTCACCATCCTCCCCTTCCGGTTCCTCGGTCTCTCCGACCGTCGGCTGCCTCATCGCACGCGACTCGCCAGGCTACGCGATCGTCCTGCAGCGCGAGGCGCAGAGTGCAGCGCAGTCTCTCCGGCGGTTCGCGTGGCGTGGCCGGGACGTTCCGAACGGACCGATGAACGGTTGCGAGAGCTGTTCGTCGCCAACAGCTATCGCCTGATCTACAAGATCGTCGCCGATGACGAAGTCCACGTCATCGCGTTCGTCCACGGGGCGCGCGACCTGAACGCTTTCCTCAGGATGCGTTCACGACTACGCTCCGCAAGCAGTACCGCACCCGCAGCAAGTATCTGCACAACGGCCCCCTCGACGAGCTGCCAACCGCCACGCTCATGAGCATCAACATCGCATACGAGCTGCTGAAGAGGACGCTCGCATTCCCTGACCCGCTGTTCTCATTTGCGAACGGCGGGATCAACTGCAAAGACCCTTCGCATCCGCTCTTCGTCGCCTTCTACAAGCCGGTCATCGTAACCACGCCCGATCCACCGGCAGCCGCAACCTAACCTCGCCACCACCGGCACCGCGGCATCACGTCGACTCGGCCAACGGTACGATCCCACTGGGCAAGTCCGGCACGTCGCGCATCGCACGACGCGATTCCTCCAAGTCGATCATGGCAGTGCGATTTCTCGCGAGCCAATCAGGCCGCACCTTTGAGTTCTCGACGGGCCAGCCGAAGACTGCCAGCAACATCCTCTCGACGGTCCACCGCAAGTGCTCACGCGCATCACCGAGTGCCAGCCACTGCGACCACTTCAGCGCGCTACCGTGGACGATGTGGTTTCGGATCTCCGAGAGCGACATCTCGCCTCGCTTACCGACCACCGGCCACAGATCCCTTAGATTCACGTCATGGGCATCGCAGAACCGCTCGAACGCCGTGGCGAACGATACCCGGCGCAACTCCTCCAACTTGCCGTAGATCAGCTTTCGCTTTTGGCTGTCGCCATTCAAGAGGCGATGAGTCTTGAGGAAGTTCTCGAGATCCTTTCGCAGTTCCATCCATTCGTCGCGATCCTCGATGACGAACTCCATGCCCACTGCTCGACGATGCCAGAGGACGAGCGTCTCGAGCGCTGCGTACAGCGTCGTGAACTCGGACTCCACTGTTCGGTCCTCATGAGGCATGACCAGCTGCACGGCGTGACGGAGCAGTCCCTCGGGTTCACCATTCCCTGACGCGATGAACCGGCGGTAGGCCTTCCGAATGAACTTCTCGAAGTCGGACAGATCGATCACCGCATGATTCGTGTCTTGGTCTGTCGTCTTCGGAACGGTCCTGTTCTTTCGGTAGAACGTGAAGTGATCTGCCATCTCGGTGTATGCGTCGATGCCGACGCACGCCACCCTGAACCTCGCGGCGAATGACACCAAGAGAAGAAAGTCGTCGATCTCATCGAGGTGCTTCTCGTTCACCTGCCCGAACTCGCGTAACGTAACCATCCGCTGTTCCGTCGCGACGAGCTCGCGCCATGTGACATCCTCGTCATCGCGATTCTCGTGGTGGTATCGCTTCACGAACTTCAACCGACGCCCGCCCTTCAGCGTGAAAGAAAAGCGTTGCGCAGTCCTGGCTCGCACCGCGCCGTTCCCCATGTACGTCATCATCGTGAACGGCGAGAGTTCCTTCGGTGATGGCGTGAGCACGTAGTTGAAGTACGCCTTCATTCGACCTGGCTTCTTCTTGCCGGGCCGCATCCTTTCGAGGATCTGCAGATCGATCGGGTCAGCTTCGAACACGGTCTCACGCCGCTTCTTGGCGAGTGTTCGCGTCGGGATCGACTCAACCCAAGCTTCCGTCGCTCGGATGGTTATCGTGTGCCCGCCCTCACCGACGATTCTTCCTTCAAGACTGAATGGGTTCGGCTCTCTGAAGTGATGTTCTGCTTGACGTGCTGTTGGATAGAAGATCATGCGGATGCGATCTGTCATCCGCCGCGGACGCCACAACCGGCACAGAACCCGCCGGATTGTTTCGCCCGGACTCTGCACCGTAGCGAAGAAGTTGTAGTCCTCAGCATCGTCTCTTTTCCGCATCCGCAGGATGGTCGCATATCTGCGCGCCCACGCCGCACCGCCGGGTCGGGCGGTGGAACGAGGGAGCTCCAGAGGCCGAGCACGTCGCTCCTTCGGCGTCGCTACACCACATCTCCCGCGTCGAGCGGCGAGGATGTCAAGGCGGCCCGGGCGGTGGAGGCCTTGACATCGTCGGCGATCGGCGCGATGTGCCGCCTGCGGCGCCGACGGGGGGACATGCGGCATTTCAACGACAGCTCGTGTAGCCGCACCGGGGGTGGGCGGTGGCCCC
>JBAQWH010000606.1:0-4634 GCA_049298815.1 Thermoanaerobaculia bacterium
CCACCGCCATCGGCCGGGTCCCTCCGCGCGTGCTGACGAAGCTGATCTTCTCGGCCGTACCGATCACGCTCGCCAGGAACCCGTCGATCCCGACGTGGCAGACGCCGTCTTCGGCGACGGCCAGCCACATGTGGTTCGACGAGTACCAGAGATCAGCGGGGACCGGAATGCCGTCGACGTCGGGAACGATCGGGTCGTTGTCGCGGCGCTTGTGCACTTCCGGCAGCCGCTCGCCCGTCGGATCGGCGTGCAGCAGGTAGACCTCACAGTAGAGGTGCCCGTCCGAGTTGCAGCGGGAGAGGACGTCGTTGCTCGCGGGGATGTATTTGGTCACGCCGGCCGCGCCGCAGAACTCCGCCTGGGCGTCGTGGAGGAAGGGGCAGCGGTCGCCGCACCGCTGCCCGATCAGCCGCGTTTCGGCTGCGGGGCAGTCGCTCCAGGCGGGCGAGGTACAACGCTCGCCTGCCGATCTGCTCGCCGCCTCGAGAATCATCTTCCGGTACGCGGACGCGTCGCAGTACCTGACGTTCGCACTCCGGAGAAAAGGGCATTTCATCGCCGACTCCTGCCGTCAGTCGCGCCTGGCGTCACTTCTTCGTCTCGGGCTTCTTCTCGTCGACCTTTTCGCCGCCGTCGGCCATGGTCAGGCCGAGGCCGGGCATGGCGAAGGCGTGGTCGTCGAGTGCGGCGACGGCTCGGGCGCGCGATTTCGCGAACACTTCGCTGAGCACACCCCAGGCGACGGCGGCGATGCAGACGAACGTCACGACGCCGAGGCCGAAGTTGGTGATGTTGAGCCACATGGTTTCAGCTGGGGACATCTGAGAACCTCCGTTCCGGAAGCGCCCTGGAGGTGGGCGCGCAGAGGCCTCTAAGGCGAACGGCGTGCCGGGGATCGATTTCGGCGCAACTCGTTGCGGTGCCGAGACTTGCCGGACTTCAGCGAAGTTTTAAGTCTCCGTCCGTGCCGGATTCCACGACTCCGTGTAGAGAACTCCCACACGAGGGCGCCAGCCGGGTCGCGAAGGGGCCTTCGGAGTCTCTCGGAGGGGCCTTTCGCGGCGAACGATCGAAAAACAAACCGTGCCGGTCGTGGCGACGTACAGGTGTCATCCGGAGTCGGCGCAGCGAGCCGAAGGGAGGCATCGGCGTGCTGGGCACAAACCTGCGAAACAGCCACCACAGAGGCACAGAGAGCACAGAGGTTCACAGAGTGAGAGAGCCCACGCAGCCACCTCTGTGCGCCTCTGTGCTCTCTGTGTCTCTGTGGTGACCTACCGCAGCGTTCCTTGCGCAGCTTCTCGAGACGACACGCGCAACTGAGGAACGAGAGCGGCGCAGTCCCCGCCCCCCTACTTCTTCTGCGGCGCCTCGCGGTGGTAGCCCTTCGCGATGATGCGCCACTGGCCGTCGGTCTTCGCCAGCATGAAGTAGTCGGTGAACTTCACGGCCGGGTAATCGAGGATGATCTTTGCGATCGCGACGTCGCCGGTGCGGTCGATCGACTCGATCGTCCGCTTCCGCTGCGCCTCGTCCGGCGCGGCCTTCCCCGAAAATCCGGACGCGAACTCCTCGGCGGTCCGGCTCGCGAGCTTCGCGTCCTTGACCCACATCATCTTTCCTTCGGGATGGAACGCCTCGCGGATGAATGCGCCCTCGCCGGTCGCATGGGCCTGGAAGTACTTGCCAATCGTCGCCTCGATCGCGGCGCGTTCCGGGTCGGTCGCCTCCGCAGCAAACGCGCTCATCGATGCAAGCAGCAGGATCGCGACGAGCGCGGCACGGGTGAGAGTCCGAATCGTCATCACGTGATTCCTTTCGCTGCGAGTGTACGACGCGACTGACGGCAGGGTTGCGGATGCCGTCGTTGCGGGGGCCGGGCATCTGCCCGCGGGCACGACCTCACTCCACCTCTTTCAGCTTCGCCGTCGCGGCGGCATGGCCGGGAGTGATTGCAATCGCCCGCTTGTAGCACTCGCGCGCTTTGTCCAGGTTGCCGCTCTGACGATACGCATCGCCCAGGCCGACCTGCCCCTCAGCGGAGTGAGGATAGCTGGCCGCTCGATACGCGAGGACCTCGAGCGCTTTGTCGACCTTCTGCTCGCCGAGCAGACTCTCGCCCAGGCCTTTGAGTGCCTCTTCGTCGATTCTGCCCGGAAGGCCGAACTGCTCGACACGCCAGTCCGCCTGAGCGCGGACCGCGGCGAAGTTGCTCTCGGTGAGCGGATGCGTGAGCTTCCAGCCCTGGAACAGAGCGCGCAGTCCCTCGACCAGAGCATCCGGCGGAACGTGCTCTGCGTTCTCGATGACGCGGAGTCGACAGGTGAGTCCGGCGGGCGCCCTGATGCCGATCGTCTCCTTGAGCGCGCCGTTCAGGCTCACCACCGTCGGGAAGTCGCGCTCTCCCATCACCAGGATCAGGTCGCGTCTGCCACCCTTGAAGCTGCCAACCAGTTCGTCCCGCTTGGATCGGAACGACGGCACGGCCAGCGTCGCGCTCGCGGCGATGTACGCATTGGCAAGGTCGGGACTGCGAAAGAGGCCGTACACCGCGGTGAATCCCGTATTGGATGTTCCGTAGAGAACTCGATACTCCTCCGTGCGATAGGTCTTCGCGATGCGGGGCATCAACTCGTCGCGGATGAAATCCAGATACTGATTGGCGCGCCCCCCATCCCTGGAGCCGTCCGGATACGTGACCTCCTCGGGAAAGATGTCCGCGGAACGGTTGGTGTTCCTGATTCCCACGATGATGAATTCGGGAATCTCGCCCGACCAGGCCGCCTGTCGAACACCACCGATGACGCCGGAATTGAAGTTGGAGTCCCCGTCCATCATGTAGAGCACGGGATATTTCTCCGCGGCTGTGTCGTAGCGATCGGGCAGCGAGACCCAGAACTCGCGCGGTTCGCCGACCTTCGCGGAGACCAGCGTCTCCGCGCGAACGGGAATGGGCAGAGTCAGGCTTTGCGCTGCGGTCGACGTCTGTTCGAGGGCCACTGCGACGATGAGGAAAAACAGTGTTCGACTAAACATCGGCGCAAATCCTTTCGTCCGCCCTCAGCGGGGACTCACGGTCCACGTTGCGTACGAAGCGCACATCGCTACTTCGTCGCCACGGCCGCTTCGACCTTCGCGAGCGCCTGCTCGAGGTCGAGCCGAAGGTCGTGCAGGTCCTCGCAGCCGACGGCGAAGCGGACGAGGCCCGGCGTGATCCCCTGCTTCGCCTGCTCTTCGACCGACACCTTCGAGTGCGTCATCGACGCGGGATGCTCGATCAGCGACTCGACGCCGCCAAGCGACACCGCGAGCGTGATGAGCTTGACCGAGTTCATCATCGTGCGCCCCGCCTCGAGGCCGCCCTTGAGCTCGAACGCCAGGACCGAGCCCGGCCCCGACATCTGCTTCCGCCCGATCTCGTACTGCGGATGCGAGGGCAGTCCCGGATAGCGGACCCACGCGATCTCCGAGTGGCTCTCGAGCCAGCTCGCGATCTCGATCGCGTTCGCCTGCGCGCGCTCGACGCGCATGCCGAGCGTCCGGATGCCGCGGAGGACCAGCCACGCCTGGTGCGGATCGATCGTCAGGCCGAACGACTTCGCCGTGTCGCGCAGCGCCTTCAACATCGCAGGATCCTTCGCGACGACGATCCCGGCGACCACGTCGCTGTGACCGTTGAGCGACTTCGTCATCGAGTGGAGCGAGACGTCGCAGCCGAGGTCGAGGGGACGCTGCAGATGCGGGCTCGCGAACGTGTTGTCGACGACCACCGGAATGCCGTGCTTCCTGCCGATCGCCACCACCACCTCGAGGTCGACCAGATCGAGCGTCGGATTGGCCGGCGTCTCGACGTAGATCATCCGGGTGTTCGGCTGGATTGCCGCTTCCATCGCCTCGATCTCATCGCAGCCGACGTACGTGCCGGTCACGCCGAACCGCGAGAAGTAGTTGTCGAGCAGTCCGCGCGACGGGCCGTAGACCGGATGCGTCCCGACCACGTGGTCGCCAGCTTTCAGCAGCGTGAGGAACGCCATGCTGACGGCCGCCATGCCGGTCGCGGAGGCCACGGCGCCCGCACCATTCTCGAGCTCCGCCACGGCGCCCTCGAGCGCCTGCACGGTCGGATTTCCGAGGCGCGTGTAGATCGGTCCGGGCGACGTGCCGGCAAACCGTGCCGCCCCTTCTTCGACCGACGGGAAGGCGAAGGTCGAGCTCTGGTAGATCGGAACCGACACGGCTCCGCGGTGGTCCGCCGGGTCAAACCCGCCGTGGATTGCCTTCGTGTGGTTACCGCCCTTTTCGTGCGACATGCTTCGCCTCCTGAAGTGATCTGCTGAGTGGTCTGCTGACGAGCCCGGATGATGATCGACGGGCGCGAAAGCTTATACAGGCTGTTGGCGAAGAGTGCCAGTGACGAAGGCCCGGGGAGTGGTCGGTGGCCAGTGGTCGGTGGTCAGTGGTCAGTGGCCAGTGGTCGGTGGCCAGTGGCCAGTGGTCAGTGGGCAGTGGTCGGTGAGTTCCTCGGGGTTCCTCGGGTTCCTCGGGTTCCTCGGGTTCCCTCGCGTCCCTCGGGCAACAGCTTCTACTGACCACTGACCACTGGCCACTGACCACTGACCACTGACCACTGGCCA
>JBAQWH010000607.1:0-5202 GCA_049298815.1 Thermoanaerobaculia bacterium
GACCTACTCGGCGCGATCGAAGCGGTGCGCAGCGGTGTGATCTGGGCGCCGCGGCGTCTGATCTCGCGTCTCGTCGATCGCCTGAAGACGGCGTCGGCGGGCGGCGGTCCGCACCCACATCCGTTCGAGGAACGTCTGAGCCTGCGCGAGCGGGAGATCTTCCATCATGCGGCGCGCGGCCTCGGGAACAAGGAGCTCGCGGCGCATCTCGACATCAGCGAAGCGACCGTGAAGGTGCATCTCACGCACATCTTCCAGAAGCTGGGCGTCCGCGGCCGGTCGGAGCTCGCAGCGGCCTACTACGGCATCGCGATCCCCGCATTCCACGACCTCCCGCGGGTTCCCGTTCGCGACAGCGGCGGCTCCTCGCCGTCGGCAAACGACCCGATCATCCGAAAGTCGTAGACCAAGTCGCTAATTGCGCCTTTGTCTCAACGAGGTGATCGTGCCCCCCATCGATTCAATTTGCGATTGCTGCGGACGGACCCCGTCCGGGCGTCATTCGAATCAATGGAGGCATGGCAATGCTGCATCAATGGGTACGGCCCCGTCGTCTCGTCGTCTCCGTCGCAATCGTCTTCACCATGATCCTCGGCGGAGGTGTGCTCTTGCCGACGGCAGTCGGCGATCCCGCAAGCCCGTTCTCCATCTCGAACGTCGACAGCCCCGACCCGATCGCCTCGGGTGCCGAGCTGACGTACACGATCACCATGGTCAATACCGGCGGCTCGAAGACCACGAACGTCGTGATGACCGATCAGCTCAACGGTGTCGGTGGCATCGGCGTGCCTCCCCAGCTCGACATCACGAGCACCCGAGGCTCGTGCTCGCAGAGCGCGAACCTCGTCACGTGCGACGCGGGCACGATCGAGGGCGGAGGGACGTGGGTCGTCACGATCCGCGGCATCGTCACCGCCTCGGACGGCACCACGATCAACAACACGGCCTCGGTCACCGGCACGCGCTCGGCCCAGAACTTCACGAGCACGACCACCGCGACGACCCTCGTCAGCAACTCCGGCGGGTCGCCGCTCGCAGACCTCACCATCGCCAAGACCGGCCCGACCAGCGTCCTCACCTCCTCTCCGATGACGTACACCCTCACGGTGAACAACCTCGGCAACGCGAACGCGACGAACGTCAAGGTCGTCGACACCGTGCCGGCCGGCCTCACCGGAATCTCCGCGAGCGGCACGAGCCTCTTCGCATGTAGCGTCTCGGGACAGACCGTGACCTGCACCGGCGGCGCGGTGAACGCGGGATCGAACGCGACGATCACGATCAACGCGACGTCGCCCCCCGTCACCGGCTCAATAACGAATACCGCCTCGGTCGATCCGGACAACGCGATCTCCGAGAGCAACGAGTTGAACAACACTTCGGCGCTCGTCGACACGTCCGTCGTCTCGACCAGCGTGCAGCCGCCCCTGACCATCAACCTGACCGACGACGGCGCGCAACTCGCGGGCGCGGGACCCGACCCCGTCATCCCGAACGCGCTCCTCACCTACAAGATCCTCGTCACGAACACGTCGTCGCTGCGGGCGGATGACGTCGTGATCGTCAACGGCACGCAGGGCCTCCAGGCCTCGAGCATCACCGGCGATCAGGTCGTGACGAACGGCACCGTCGGCAACTTCGGCGGCTGCGTCGTGACCGCGCCACAGGTGAAGTGCTCGGTCCGGACGCTGAATCCCGGCGGCACGATCCTGATGACGGTCACCGGACGCGTGATCGCCTCGGCCGGCTCGACGATCATCGACACCGCCACGGTCACGAGCAACATCAGGAACACCGGATACAGCGCCACCGACTCGGAGCTCACGACCGTGAAGCCCGGCATCGACTTGACGGTCACGAAGGCCGACAGCCCCGATCCGGTCTGCGCGCGCTCGTGGCCCGGCAACGCACCGGTGCCGCTCGTCTGCCGCGGAGGTCTGACCTACACGTTCGTGGTCGGCAACAGCGGCATCAACCAGGCGACGAACGTCACGCTGCGCGACCCGCTCATGGCGGGACTGATCCTCGACAGCTGGAGCGCCCCGGCCTTCGCCGGCGGCTGTTCCGTCGACGTCGACAACGTCGTCACCTGTACCGGCGGAACGATCCCGCCCGAATCGACCACGACGGTCACTCTGACCCTCGTCGCGCCTTCGGTCACCGGCACGATCACGAACACGGTCCATGTCGACCCGGCGAACGCGATCTTCGAGGCCGACGAGACGAACAACTCGGCGACCACTTCGACGCAGGTCATCACCGGCATCGACCTGACCGTCGCGAAGGCCGACGCGATCGACCCGATCGCAACGAGCGGCACGCAGACTTACACGATCACGGTCAACAACCTCGGCACGCAGGACGCGTCCGGAATCCGGGTTCGCGACACGCTGCCGTCCGGAACGTCGTTCCGGGACGTGATCAGCGACCACGGTTTCACCTGCTCGCATTCCTCCGGCGTGGTCGAATGCGTCGGCGGAGCGATCAAGGGGACCGCGAGCAACAACTACGCGCCCCTCGGCGGCGCGCTCGCCAATCCGGCCGACACCGCGACGATCACGATCCGGATCTTCTCGCAGTCGTTCGCCGGCACGATGCACAACGAAGTGCGCGTCGACCCGCTCGGCGAGATCGCTGAAGCGGACGAGACGAACAACGTCGCGGTCCAGGACACCGTCGTCGACAGCTTCGGCTCCGGTCACGGCTCCTTCAACCAGCTGACGATCGCGAAGACGCAGACCTCGCCGAGCCCGGCGAACACGGCGCGCAACGCGGTGGTCACGTATTCGATCACGGTCGGCAACAACGGCAGCGACACCGCGGTCGGCGTGGTGGTCCGCGACTTCCTGCCGTCCGGCGCGCGCTACATCGAGGCGACCGGAACGAACGAGTTCCTGTGCAGCCAGGTCGGCGGCTACATCAACTGCGCCGGCGGACAGATCCCGTCGATGGGCTCGGCGACGATCACCCTCAAGGCTTACGCGCCCGACGTACCGGGAACGTACGTCAACCAGGCGATCGTCGACCCGGACAACGCGATCCCCGAAGGCAATGAGCTCGACAACCAGGCATCCGCGCAGACGGTCGTCGTCAACGGCGGCGCGGGATCGTTCAACGACCTCGCGATCCTCAAGACCGCGACGCCGGACGTCAGCCCCGGCGGCACGATCCACTACGACCTTCAGGTCTCGAACCACGGCAGCGACCCGGCGCTGAACGTCTCGCTCCGGGACGCACTCCCCGCAGGCGTGACCTTCGTTTCCGCGGCCGACACGGGCGTCGGACCGGGTGCCGCGTTCACCTGCAGCGAGTCGGGCGGGGTCGTGACCTGCACCGGCGCGACGATCAACGCTGGCGGCCTCGCCGCTGCCCGCACCGTCCACATCGTCGCCACGGCGCCGAACGCCGTCACCAACCTCGAGAACGAGGCGGTGGTCGATCCGGCCAACGCGATCCCCGAGGGCGACGAGTTGAACAACACCTCGACGGCGCCGACCTCGGTGACGCCGGCGATCAACCTCACCATCAGCAAGACCGGCCCGACGACCGCGACGCAGAGCCAGGTCACCGACTACAAGATCACGGTGAAGAACAACGCGGTGGCCGGCAAGAAGCAGATCGCCACCGGCGTGGTGGTCACCGATCCGATGCCGGTCGGCCTCATCCCGCTCGCAGCGACCGCGGGCGACGGAAACAACTGGACCTGCACCATCTTCGAGAACCCCGTCAACCTCGTGCAGTGCGTCGGCGATCTCGCCGGCGGCGGCGACACCGGTGACGAGGTGGAGATCACGATCACCGTCTTCGTCACCGCCGAGAGCGGCCGCGTGCTCGACAACGTCGCGTGCGTCGATCCGGAGAACCAGATCGCCGAGCCGGTGGAGGGTGAGCTCGACAACTGCTCGCAGGTCGGCACCTTCGTGCTGCCGCCTCCGCCCGACTCACCCGACATCCAGATCAGCAAACAGGTCGACTCGATGGCGACCACGCCGGGTTCGACCCTCACTTACACCATCACGGTCGCGAACGTCGGCACTGCCGCGGCTCAGGGATGGAACGGCAGCAGCGGCCTCACTGTGGTCGATGACCTGCCCTCCGAGTTGACCTTCGTCAACTTCAGCACCACCAACGGGTGGAGCTGCAGCGAGGCTGCGGGCACCGTCACGTGTCACGACGACGGCACCGGCATGGATCCGGGAGAGTCGGCGCAGATCACGATCCTCGCGAGCGTGAACACCGGCGCAGCGATTCCGATCGCCAACACCGCGACTGCATCGCCGGCAATCTACGCGTCGTGCAGCGGCACCTGCGTCAATGAGACGCCGGAGAACCTGCCGAACGTCTCGACCGTCGTCTCGTCGATCGGCTCGACCGGATTCGACCTCGCGATCTCGAACATCACCGACGTCCCCGATCCGCTCGGCGCGGGTCAGGGTCTGAAGTACACGGTGGTCGCGGTCAACGGCGGCACCTCGACGGCCAGCAACGTCCTCGTGCGGCTGACCATCCCGTCGTCCGGCGTGTCGTTCGTCAGCGCCGATGGCTCGAACGGCTTCAACTGCGGAGCACCGTCCGGCACCACGATCGACTGCACCGGCGACCTTCCGGGAGGTGGGAACACCACGCTCAGCGTCAGCTTCATCGCGCTGCTCTCGTCGCTGCCGCCGGAGGTGAGCCTGACCGCGACGATCGACCCCCTCGACGTGTTCGCGGAAACCGACGAAGGGAACAACAGCGACACCGAGACCACCACGATCTCGGCGAGCGGAGCCTGCATGTCTTGCATCGACCTGGTCGCGGCGCAGATCGTCACCCCTGACCCGGTCTACAGCGGCGGCTCGCTCGCGGCCACCTTCCAGGTCGTGAACGTCGGCGACATGCCGACCTCGCTCAACCCCGCATCGGACGTGCTCCTCTCGTTCTACGCGACCACCGACTCCGGTCTGTCGGCCTCGGCACCGACGACTTCGCTTCCGGGCGTCGTCACCTGTGCGTCGTCAGCCTCCGGCCCGAACTGGGTCTACGTCGAGTGCAAGGGAAACCTCGCGCCGGCCCAGGGCGTGACCCTGACGCTGCCGATCTCGAGTGCGTCCGGCAGTTACCTCTATCTCTATGGCACCGCCGACCCGAACGGCGTCGTCAGCGAGACCACCGAAACGAACAACACGCTCAGCCGCTCGCTGGTGCTCTGGTAGGAGCGAA
>JBAQWH010000608.1:0-7601 GCA_049298815.1 Thermoanaerobaculia bacterium
GCGGAGTACATCACCTCTTCGACGGTCGCCGGCAGCCGGTGGATCTCGTCGATGAACAGCACGTCGTGCTGCTCGAGGTTCGTGACGATCGCGACCAGGTCGCCGGGCTTCTCGAGTGCGGGTCCGGAGGTCGTGCGCAGGTTCGCGTCCATCTCGTTCGCGATGATGTTCGCGAGCGTGGTCTTGCCGAGTCCCGGGGGGCCGAACAGGAGGACGTGATCGATCGCCTCGCTCCGGTTCCGCGCCGCCGTGATCGAGATCTCGAGGTTCGCCTTGACCTTGTGCTGTCCGATGTACTCGCGGAGACGTTTCGGCCGGAGCGAGAGCTCGCTCTGCAGATCATCGTCGACTGGTTGTGCGGAGAGGATGCGCTCGTCGGACATCGGGAGGGCAAGTATGAAGTATGAAGTATGAAGTATGAAACTAAGGGTAATTATTAGAACTCAATACAATGTCTTAATTTCACACTTCTTACTTCATCCTTCTTACTTCCTCTCTACCGGTCCCTTACCCGGACGCCGGACGCGGACGCTGCATCGCGCAGCCACCGTGCCGGGCCCTCCCGGACCGCCGCTCCTACGACCGGTAGAGCGACCGTGATCGCCGTCCCCACCCCTTCGCGGGACGTCGCGTCGATCCGACCGCCGTGCTCCTGGACGATGCGGTACGAGATGGCCATCCCGAGTCCGGTCCCCGAGGGGAAGCTGGTGCGGAACGGCTGGAAGAGCCGCTGGATGTCGGCCTCGGACATCCCCCGTCCGCTGTCGGAGAAGACGATCCGGTACTCGTCGCGGTCCGGCGTTGCCTCGACATGCAGCACGCCTCCCTCCGGCATCGCCTGAAGGGCGTTCCTCGCCACGTTCCAGAAGACCTGCCGGATCTGGTCGGCATCGCCCGTGAGGTTGAACGACGGCGGCTCGATCGCGCGCCGGATCTCGTGCCGGTGCTGCACCTCGGAGGAGTTCGCGAGGAGGTCGAGCGTTTCCGCGAGGCTCGCCGCCACGTCGAACTCCACCGACCGCCGCTCCTGGGGCCGGACGAAGCGCAGGAAGTCGGAGATCGATTTGTTCAGCCTCTCCGACTCCTTGAGCACGATCGACATCAGCCGCTGCTCCTGCGGCGTCAGCGACTGCGAGTTCTTGAGCACCTGCACCGACCCCGCGATCGCGGCGAGCGGGTTCCGGATCTCGTGCGCGATGCCGGCCGACAGCTCGCCGACAGCCGCCATCCGGTCCTTGAGCCTCAGCTCGGCCTCGAGCTTCTTCATCTCCGTGAGGTCCTGGAAGATGAGCGTGTAGCCGGCCGCGACGCCCTCGAGCGTCTTGAGAGGGCTGACCGAGAACCCGATGCTCCGGTCCTCGCGGAGGGGGAAGCGGTCGAGGTCGCGCCTGACGACGCTTCCGGCCGCGAGCTCCACGGCCGCCTGCTCCCACTCCTCGGCCGTGAAGAACCCGAGCTGCGTGACGTGACGCCCGAGGATCTCGGCGGCCTGCCGTTCGAGGATCGCCGAGCCCGCCGGATTGAGGAACGACGCGGTCCCTTCCATCGTCATCGTGATCAGCCCCGACGGCACCGAGTCGACGACGTTCTGGTTGAGCGCGCGGAGGGCTGCGAGGTTCTGCCGGTTGACGTCGAGCTCGAGCGACGTCCTCTGCAGCTTCTCGGAGATGTACGAGGTCAGCAGCGCGGTCGCGTAGAAGCCCGAGAAGTTCGCCGCCATGTTCAGGTAGAGGCGCGACGACGTCCACAGCGTCGGCAGGAACAGCGACTGCTCGGGCATCGGGATGATGCCGTAGTACATGAGGTCAGCCAGCGATCCGTAGGCGATCGCGGCTGCGGAGGCGGCGAACAGCCCGCCCCGGCGGTAGAGCAGCATCGCCGCCGTGATGATCGAGACGAGGTAGAGGAACGAGAACGGTGAGTCGAGGCCGCCGGTGAAGTAGACGAGGAGGGTCTCGACGATCACGTCGCCGCCGGTCTGGACGCTGAGATTGAGGGTGCGCGATCCGTGGACCTGCGCGATCGCGATGTAGAGGAGTGTCAGCGCGTAGGTCACCCCCGCCGTGATGTAGAGGTAGTTGATCGGCAGGACTTCGCGGACGGTGAACTGGATGATGAGTGCAGCGAGGAGGAGGGTCGTGATCACGACGACCCGGACCGCGATCAGCATCCGGGTATCCGACGACATCGGGGTCATCCGGTCGTGCCTCCGGGCATCCGGCGGAAGCGTGCGCGCACGAGGGCGCGCGCACGTTTCCGCGGCGGGCCTCAGCCCATCTGGCCGATGAGGGTGAACATCGGCATGTACATCGCGATGACGATGCCGCCGACGGCGACACCGAGGAAGGCGATCAGGAGCGGCTCGATCAGCTTCATGATGCCGGCGACTGCGGTGTCGACCTCATCCTCGTAGAACTCAGCGATCTTCGAGAGCATGGTGTCGAGCGCGCCGGTCTGCTCGCCGACCGCGATCATCTGGATGACCATCGTCGGGAAGACATCCGTATCGGCCAGCGGCTCGCTGATGGTCTTGCCCTCTTCGACCGATTTGCGGGTCTTCATGATCGCGTCTTCGACGATCGAGTTGCCCGAGGTCTTGGCCGTGATCTGCAGTCCGTCGAGGATCGGGACGCCCGACGACGTGAGCGTCGAGAGCGTGCGGCAGAAGCGGGCGACGGCGATTTTCCGCATCAGCGGCCCGAAAACCGGGGCCTTGAGCATGATGGTGTCGAGGATGCGCTTCCCTTTGTACGTTCCGTGCGCTTTGCGGAGTGCGTAGATGATCAGGAAAATGCCGCCGATGATCGCCCACCAGAAATCGCCGATGAACTCCGACAGGGCGATGACGACGAGGGTCGGCATCGGGAGCGTCGCGCCGAGGCCTGCGAACAGCGAGGCGAACGTCGGGATGACCTTCCAGAGAATGACGGCGACGACGATCACGGCGATGCTGACGACCGAGACCGGGTAGATCATGGCCGACTTGACCTGCGAGTTCAGCTTGACGGCCTTCTCGATGTACTGCGCGAGACGCTGCAGGATCGTGTCGAGAATACCGCCGGCCTCGCCGGCGGCGACCATGTTCGTGTAGAGCTCGTTGAACGTCTTCGGATGCTTGCGCATGGAGTCGGCGAGGTTCGAGCCCGCCTCGACGTCCTGGCGGATCTGGATGAGCGACCGCTTGAACGCCTTGTGCTCCTGCTGGCCGCCGAGAATCTCGAGGCACTGCACGAGCGGGAGGCCGGCATCGATCATGACCGAGAACTGCCGGGTGAAGATCGCGACCAGCTGCGGAGGTACGCTGCCTCCGAACTTCGGGACGGCGATCTCCTTCCCCTTCTCTTTGACCGCCGTGACGGCGATCTGCTGCCGGCGCATCATGGCGATGACGGCATCCTTCGAGTCGGCGACGAGCACCCCCGTCTGAGACTGTCCGTTGCGCCCCGTTCCCTTCCACTCGAATGTCGGCATGTTCTCCTCCCGGATCGACCGTCAGCGTCGCCGCCGGCGGTCTCCTCCTGCAACGGCTACCCTCAGGCCGGCCGAGGCCGCCCTGCCCCTGGACCGCCCGGCTGCACACCCGTGATCGCGCCCGCCCCTCGCGAGATCATCTCCTGCAGCTCATCCGGGTTCGACGAGCGCGAGAGCGCAACCTGGAGCGTGATGAGCTTCTTGAAGTAGAGCGTCGCGAGCGACTGATTGAACGTCTGCATCCCGTACTTGGACTGTCCGGTCTGCATCATCGAATAGATCTGATGGATCTTGTCTTCCCGGATGAGGTTGCGGATGGCCGCGTTCGGCACCAGGATCTCCATCGCCATCACGCGCCCCTTGCCGTTGGCCCGGGGAAGGAGCGTCTGACACATGATCCCCTCCAGAACGAACGACAGCTGGGCGCGGATCTGAGCCTGCTGGTGCGAGGGGAACACGTCGACGACACGGTTGATCGTCTGGGCCGCCGAGTTCGTGTGAAGCGTGCCGAAGGTGAGGTGGCCCGTCTCGGCAATCCGCAGCGCCGACTCGATCGTCTCGAGGTCGCGCATCTCGCCGATGAGCACGACGTCGGGATCCTGACGCAGCGCCGACTTGAGCGAGTTCGCGAACGAGTGCGTGTCCGCATGCAGCTCGCGCTGGTTGACGATGCAGTTCTTGTGCTGGTGCAGGAACTCGACCGGGTCCTCGATCGTGATGATGTGCTCGTGCCGCTCGCGGTTGATCTTGTCGATCATCGCCGCGAGCGTCGTCGACTTGCCCGAGCCGGTCGGACCGGTGACGAGCACCAGTCCGCGAGGCTTGTTGCAGATCTCTTCGACCACCGGCGGGAGACCGAGCTCCTTGAACCCGAGGATCTCGTACGGGATCTGCCGGTAGACCGCGGCCGTCGCGCCGCGCTGGTTGAAGATGTTCGCTCGGAACCGCGCCAGTCCCTTGATGCCGAACGAGATGTCGAGCTCGAGGTTCTCTTCGAACCGATGCTTCTGCGCGTCGGTGAGCACCGAGTAGGCGAGCTGCTTCGTCTCCGGAGCCGCCAGCGGCGGCATGTCGAGCGGGACGAGCTTTCCGTCGATCCGGATCTGCGGCGGCGAATTGGTCGTCACGTGCAGATCGGACCCCCCTCGCTCGACCATCGTCTTCAGTAGCTGATGCAGCGTCACCGCCATGTGGGCATCTCCCGTCAGTCGTCAGTGGTCAGTGGTCAGTGGCCAGTCCCGGCAGCTGCTGACCACTGACCACTGGCCACTGACCACTTTCTAAATCACCGTTTCCCGCGCGACCTCGTCGACCGTGGTCACGCCATCCTTGATCTTGATCAGCCCCGAGCGGCGGAGCGTGATCATGCCGTTCTCGATGGCTTTCCTCTTGATGTCGATCGCGGTCCCGCCCGAGAGGATGAGCTCGCGGATGTCGTCGTCGATCTGCATGACCTCGACGAGGCCGACGCGCCCCTTGTAGCCGGTACTGTTGCACTTCTCGCAGCCGCGCCCCTTGTACACCGTGAAGGTTCCGACCTCGTCCTTGCGGTAGCCGAGGTTGAGGAGCGCCTGCGGCGTCATCTCGACCGGCTCCTTGCAGTTCTGGCAGACACGGCGCGTGAGTCGCTGCGCGGCGATCAGCTGTGTCGCGGTTGCAACGAGGAAGGGCTCGATACCCATGTTCATCAGACGGTTGATCGTCGAGGGTGCGTCGTTCGTATGGAGCGTCGAGAGCACGAGGTGGCCGGTCAGGGCCGCCTTGATCGCGATCTCCGCCGTCTCGAAGTCGCGGATCTCGCCGACCAGGATGATGTTGGGGTCCTGGCGCAGGAACGAGCGCAGCGTCGCCGCGAAGTTCAGCCCGATCGACTCCTTCATCTGCACCTGGTTGATCCCAGGCAGGTTGAACTCGACCGGATCCTCCGCCGTCATGATGTTCGTCTCGGGCGAGTTCACCTTCGAGAGCGCCGAATAGAGCGTGTTCGTCTTCCCCGAGCCGGTCGGGCCGGTGACCAGCACCATCCCCCACGGCTTGAAGATCGCCTCCTCGAACCGCTGGAGCGACTCCGGCTCGAAGCCGAGCTTCGTCATGTCGAGACGCAGGTTGTCCTTGTCCAGGAGCCGGAGGACGATCTTCTCGCCGAACAGCGTCGGAAGGACCGAGACGCGGAAGTCCAGCTCCTTCGTCCTGTCCTCGAGCTTCATCTTGAGCTTGATGCGGCCGTCCTGCGGGAGCCGCTTCTCCGAGATGTCGAGCTTGGCCAGGATCTTCATGCGCGACGTGATCGCATCGCGCAGCTTGAGCGGCGGGTTCATGATCTCGTACAGGATTCCGTCGATCCGGAACCGGACCCGGTACTCCTTCTCGTACGGCTCGATGTGGATGTCGGACGCCCCGCGCTTGAGCGAGTCCGTCAGGATCAGGTTGACCAGCTTGACGACCGGCGCCTCTTCCGCGGAGTCCGCGAGCGCTGCGACGTCGAGCTCGTCTTCCTCCTCGAGGACCTCCAGGTCGGCCGTCTCCGCCTGCTGCAGGTCCTCCATGACCTTCTTCAGCTCGAGCGAGGAGGTGCTGCCGTAGTAGTTGTCGATCGACGCCTTGATCCCGAGCTCCGACGCGACCACCGGCTCGACGTTGTAGCCGGTCATGAACTTGATGTCGTCCATGGCGAAGACGTTGGTCGGGTCCGCCATGGCGATCGTGATCGTCGCCCCCGTCTTGTTGACCGGCAGGATGTTGTATTTCCGCGCGACGTCGGCCGGGATCAGCTTGATCACACCGGGATCGATCTCGAAATGGGCCAGATTGATCGAGGGAACGCCAAACTGCTGCGATAGGCACTCGGTGATGTCCTCTTCGGAGACGAAGTGGAGTTTGATGAGCGTTTCGCCCAGCTTCCCCCCGGTCTCCTTCTGGACGCGAAGCGCTTCCTTCAACTGATCCTGTGTGATCAGGCTGGCTTTAGTCAGCAGCTCGCCAAGACGAACACTCATCGACCGATTCCGCTCAGTGCTTCCGCCGCTCCGCTCACTCCCAAACGCCTGAGGCGTGGTGGGTTCTGGACTCGAGAGGGCGAGTTTATCACCCGCAACCTCCGGGCTGGGAAAGGCGGCGGTTATTTTAAACCGCTTCCGAAACTGCAGGCGACTCGCTGTCGACGGGCGGCCTAATCGGCGTGCGGCTCGATCGACGAGACCCCGGGCGCGACCGCTCTCAGCGTCGCCGTGATCGCCCCGAAGGCGACCTCGGTCCGGATCCGCACCGGGAGCCGCCGCTCGTCATCCGAGTACCAGACCCACAGCCGCTCGTCGCGCGCCTGATGAGAACTCTCCATCTGCGGCTCCACGACCACCGTGTTGAAGACCCCGGCCGGGGTCTGAATCCGCTCGCGCCGGAGCACTTTCGCCCGCACTTCGTAGATCTTCCCGTCGGAGATCAGCGTCAACTCGTGGGTCCTGCCCACCGAGAGGTCGGCGGTGCGGAGAAAGTAGATGACCGAGATCGGGTCCATCACCGGGGTCGGGACCTTGACCTGCTTCGTCCTGGTCGTGGTCCGGGTGGCCACACCGTCGGCGATGACCGTGACCTCGTCCTTACGGCGACCCTTCTCGTTGAGCTGTTTCCGGTAGTAAACGGTCGAGAAATTCGGCCGGGTCACGACCGTCTCGATGTGGTCCCTCACGTGGAAGATGCGCGAGAAGCCTGGATTGGACTTCCCGACCGACGAGATCCGAAACCGCCCCGGATCGTCGGGCACGAGGCCGATCGTCATCCGGGCGGATCCACCGGAGACCTTCATCCAGTGCAGGTTGTAGTCGAGCGTCTCCCCGCCGACGAAGGCCTGTTCGACAGGCGTGCCGGCGATGACCACGGCTGCAAGCAGGGCGATCAGTCCGGTCACGGGGCGAGGACGCCTTCCACGTTGTGCATGACAGCTTCAACACCGATTGAATCCATCAATTTCGTAGTGCCGAACCTCTCTACACACCGGTCGAGCTGTCCCCAGGGGCCGTTCCTGCGGGGATCGGTCGGTCCGTAGAGGCCGATGACCGGGACCTTCAGCGCCGCGGCGAGGTGAAGCGGCCCGGTGTCGGCCCCAATCACCAGGCGGGCGTGCCGCAACACCC
>JBAQWH010000609.1:0-3127 GCA_049298815.1 Thermoanaerobaculia bacterium
CGACTAACCACTAACGACTAGCCCTTGACGCCCGGCACCTTCCGCCGCTTCTGGTGCAGGCGGTCGATGAGCTTCGTGGCGCTGCGGACCTGTTCGAGGATCTTCTCCTCGAGGCCTGCGCCCTTCGCCTTGAACGACTTTGCGCGGCGGAAGACCTGCCTCGCGCGGTCCTTGTCTCCGCTCTCGAGCAGGGCCATGCCGAGATGCATCAGGTTGGTCGCGGTGGGGCCGATGTCGGCCGACTTCGTGAGGAAGTCGACGGCGCTCTTGAAGTCGCGCTTCTTGAAGTAGACCCATCCCAGCGCGGCGAGCGGGAACTGCTTGAGCTCCTTGGGCGAGTAGCGCAGCGCGAGCTGCGCGCTCTCGAGCGCTTCGTCGAGGTTCTCCTCCATCTCCGCGAGGTTGTACGCCTTCTCGTAGTACGCGATCGACTTCGCGTAGTTCGACGTGTAGTCGCGGAGCATCTCCTCGAGTGCGCGGTTGGCTTCCTTGAAGTTCCCCTCGGCGCGCAGCGCCTCGACGAGCGTCGTGTAGGCCGCCGATGCGACGACCTCTGCGGGACGCTGCGCGATGATGCGGCGTGCCACTGCGATCGCCTCGCCGTTCATGTCGAGATGCGAGGAGAGGAGGGCGTACGGCAGGAGGATGTTGACGTTGTCCGGCTCCTGCTGCGCCGCGTGGCGATACTGGTCGAGCGCTTCGACGTACTTCCCTTCGCTCGCCAGCGCCTCCGCGTCGATGACCGCCTGAGCGGCCGGCCCTTCGACCGGGACGTGACCGGAGACCCCTTCGTAGATCTTGACGGCCTGCTGGTACTCCATCTTGTTGGGGTTGAGCTCGAGCGCCTCCTGGAAGCACTCGATCGCCTTGCGGTTCCAGTTGCGGTCGAGGAAGCAGAGGCCGAGGTGATAGATCGCTTCCTCGTAGTCGGGGTCGAGCTTGATCGCGGCCTGGAAGGAGCGGATCGCGCGGTCGAGCTGGCCCTTCTCGTAGAAGATCGTGCCGAGGAGGTAGTAGGCCTGCGGGATCGCCTCGAGCTGCACGGCCTTCTCGAGGAACTTCTGCGCGCGGAGGAGCTTCCCCTTGCGCGCGTAGATCGCGCCGAGACTGAAGTACGGGAGGAACGACTCCTGCGAGATCTGGATCGCGCGGCGGAGCCAGCGCTCGGCGCCCTTGAGGTCCTGCTGCTCGTGGAGGAGGACGCCGTAGAAGACGGCGGCGTCGAAGTGGTCGGGCTGAACGTCGAGCGTGCGTTCGAGATAGGACTTCGCGCGGTCGAGATTGCCGTCGTTGAAGAACATCTCGCCGAGGAAGAACGAGAGCTCGTAGTCGTCGCGATCGAGGCGGAAGGCCTCCTCGAGGTACTTGATGCCTCGGTCGGGATCGAAGCCGTCGAAGGCGGCTTCCGAGTCGCCGACGAGCTGGAGGAAGCGCTCGCGCTTCTCACCGCGGAACAGAGAGACCATCCGGTCCTTCCGCTCGTTGAACCGTTGCTTCTTCTCGAGAGCGAGCATCTGCTCGCCCATCTTCGATTCCCACAGCTCGACCACGTCCTCACCGGAGAGGAGGTTCTTCTTTTCGAGGAGCTCTTTGACCGACAGGAGGCCGGTCTGATTGATGAAGATGCCGCGCTCGTGCTTCGACACCGCCGCGACGAGCGAACGGATCGTCTCGGCCGACCGCTTGACGATCTCCTCGAGAGACGAGACGCGCTCGAGCAGATGCTCGTCGAGCGACAGATCGCCTTCGTCCTCGTACTCCTCGATCTCGTCCTCTTCGAACGAGGTCAGACCGGAGAGGACCAGGAGCTTGTTCTGGCAGCGCGAGCAATACTCGCGCTCGTCACCATTGAATGCACCACACGCCTGACAAAGCATGTTCGGGGATTGACCTTTCGCGGCCCTTAACGTTCAGGAAGGGCGAAGTATGTCAGAGGAGAGTGGCCAGTCGTCAGTGGTCAGTGGTCAGGAAGACCGAACTGACCCACTGACCACTGACCACTTGCCACTAGCCACTGACCACTTCGTCTCTACTTGCCGCCGTACTCGTAAAAGCCGCGTCCGCTCTTCCGGCCGAGCCATCCGGCGTCGACCATCTTCACGAGCAGGGGGCAGGGGCGGTACTTCGGATCGCCGAACCCGTCCTCGAGCACGCGGAGGATGGCGAGACAGACGTCGAGACCGATGAAGTCGGCGAGGGTGAGCGGGCCCATCGGGTGGTTCATGCCGAGTTTCATCACGCCGTCGATCGCCTCGCGGGTGGCGACCCCTTCGTACAGGGCGAAGATCGCCTCGTTGATCATCGGCATGAGGACGCGGTTGGAGATGAAGCCGGGGTAGTCGTTGACCTCGATCGCGGTCTTGCCCATCCGCTTCGAGAGGTCCTCGACCTTCTGCCAGGTCTCGTCGGAGGTGGCGATGCCGCGGATGACCTCGACGAGCGTCATGACCGGGACCGGGTTCATGAAATGCATCCCGATCACCTTGTCGGGGCGTTTCGTTGACGCAGCGATCTTCGTGATGGAGATCGAGGAGGTGTTGGAAGCGAGGATGCAGTCGGAAGGGGTGGTCTGGTCGAGTTTCTCGAAGAGCTGGATCTTCGCGGCGAGGTTCTCGATGATCGCCTCGATGACGATGTCGGCGTCGGCGACCGCGGCGAAGTCGGTGGTGGGGGTGATGCGTCCGAGCACGGCCTCGCGCTCTTCGGCGGTCATCTTCCCCTTGTCGACGCCGCGCTGGAGGTTCGCGCCGATCGTGGTGACCGCGCGCTGAAGGATCGCGTCGGACACGTCCAGCAGGGTGACGTCGAAACCGGTGGCCGCTGCGGTGTGGGCGATGCCGTTCCCCATCGTGCCGCCGCCAATGACAACAATCTTCTTCATTGCTCAGGTCCCTCCGAGTAAAGACCGACTCTACCGTACTTGGCTCGGGACGCGGAAGACGCGTAAGATCCCAAATCCGGGGTCCGGAAAATGGCTCGAAAGTGCTTCATGTGCGGGCGCGAAATCACAGAGGGAATCCTCTGTGTGAAGTGCGATCGCCCGCGTAAAGGCCGGACCGAAAAGGCGGCGCAGCCTCCTGCCGCGCCGCCACCTTCCACCCCTCCGCCACCGGAGCCAGCGACAGAG
>JBAQWH010000610.1:0-2163 GCA_049298815.1 Thermoanaerobaculia bacterium
GCGGCGTGTAGAGATCCGCGACGACGGTCGACGCGATCGCGCTCAGCGACGACGACATCGCGGCCGCGAGGATCGCAGCGACGACCAGTCCCGAGAGCCCGACCGGCAGGTGGTTCGTGATGAAGTCGGGGAAGACCTGGTCGGCCGCACCGAACGGCGCCGCCGAGCCGACGCTCGCGTACGCCGCAAGGCGGTCAGGGCGGTAGAACGCGAAGAGCAGCACGCCGATGAACAGGAACCCGGTGAACTGCACCAGCACCGCGGCCGCGGAGGCGAGCAGCGCCTTCGCCGCATTGCGCGGACGGTCCGTGCAGAGGTACCGCTGCACCATGTACTGGTCGGTGCCGTGCGTGCTCATCGTCAGGAACGTCCCGCCGATCAGCCCGGCCCAGAACGAGTAGGTGTTCGTCAGGTCGAATCCGAAGTCGAACACGCGGAACTTCCCGTTCGTCGACGCGAGCGCAACCGCCTCGGAAAAGCCGACGTCGCCGAGCAGGATCACGGCGGCCGCGATCGCCCCGCCGATGTAGATCAGCAGCTGCACGACTTCGATCCAGACGACCGCCTCGATCCCGCCGATCAGCGTGAAGACGATCATCACGACCCCGAGTCCGATCACCGAGCTCGTGACCGCGATGTCCGCGGCGCCCAGGCTGCGGAAGACCGCCGCCACCACGAAGCCGGTGAGGAGGAGCCGCACGCCGTCCGCGATCGTCCGCATCACGACGAAGAGCGACGCAGCGAGCGCCTTCACCGACATCCCGAACCGCGTCTGCAGGAGTTGGTAGACCGTGACGAGCTCGCCGCGGAAGTACCACGGCATGAAGACGGTCGAGATGATCAGCCGCGCGACGATGTAGCCGAAGACGATCTGCAGAAAGCGGAAGTCGCCCCCGCTCGCGTACGCGATCCCCGGCACCGAGATGAAGGTGACGGTCGACGTCTCGGTCGCGACGATCGACGCCGCGATCGCCCACCACGGAACGCCGTGTCCAGCCAGGAAATACTGCGCCGTCGTCTTCTGCCGCCGCCCGAACCAGAGCCCTGCAATGACGACGGCCACCAGGTAAAGAACGATGATCCCGAGATCGATGACGTGCACGGGTGGGCAGTTTAGCCGGGACCGACGCCGGAACGCGGGGGAATTGGCCGTTCGTCGCCCGTTCGGCCTCCGTCGCTCGCCTGCCGGTCAGCGATCACCGGCCGATGGTCACTTGCCGCATGACTTTCGGCGCGCCCCCGCGTAGATTTAGTCGCATGCACGTCATTGACGCGGGCTCGGGTGTGCCGGTTCTCTGGATCCACGGCTTCCCTCTGTCGTCGCGCATCTTCCTGCCGCAACTCGTCATTCACCACGCGCAGCACCTCGTCCCCGACCTGCCGGGATTCGGCCAGACGGCGCCCGCCGCCGGGGAAGGGAGCCTCGACGCGTACGCGAAGTTCGCGCTCGACCTTCTCGACGAGTGGGAGATCGACCGCGCCATCGTCGGCGGACTCTCGATGGGTGGCTACATCGCGCTCGCCATCGCGAGGATCGCGCCCGAGAGGCTTCGCGGACTGATGCTCATCGACACGCGCGAGCTTGCCGACAGCCCCGAAGCGCGGAAAGGCCGTTACGAGACGATCGAGAAAGTGCGCGCGGCGAACAGCGTGCGCCCGGTCGTCGACGGCATGCTGCCGAAGATGTTCGGGTCGTCACCCTCCGCCGATCTCGTCGAAGAGGTCACCGACATCATGATGAGCAGCTCGACCGACGGGGTCATCGCGGCGCTCCAGGCGATGGCCGGCCGTGCGGACGCTTCCTCAGTCCTGCCGAAAATCTCGGTCCCGACGCTGATCGTCGTGGGTGAGGAGGACAAGATCACCCCTCCGTCCGACGCCGAGCGGATGGCCGCCGCGATCCCGAACGCACAGCTCGTGAAACTCCCCGAGGCGGGACACCTCTCGAACATGGAGCAGGCCGAAGAGTTCAACGCGGCCGTGAGCAAGTTCCTCGAACGCGTCGGGTAGGGCGGGGACGCGGGGCCGCGCAGGGAAGCCGTTGCCCAGCGTCAAAGCCCCCTCTGCTCTGAATTGAGCACATCCGCATTGGCACACGTCACCCTCTCCCGGCGGGAGAGGGTCGACGAACGCCTGCTGCGCCGCGATGAGATCGAACCTGCG
>JBAQWH010000611.1:0-2867 GCA_049298815.1 Thermoanaerobaculia bacterium
CCCTGCTCTTCGCCGCCGGCACGACGCAGACCTTCCGCCGCATCGCGGTCGCATCCCTGCCGCTGGTCGTGCTGCCGTTTGTCGCGACGGTCCTCGTCCCGCTTCCGCTGCCGCGCCTTTTCACGGCGATCGCGATCGTCGTCTGCGCCGTCGTCGCCATCCGGCTGAAACGGCCGATGTCGTCGCGGGCTGCCTGGAACCTGGCGGCGCTCGTCATCGTTCCGGCGCTGATCTATCTCGTGAGCTACGCCTCGACCGCGCAGCTGCACCAGTGGATCGATCTCTTCCATCGTGGCGAGACGCTGGGGCCTGCGTCCGATTACCTGCGCGGCAAGGCGCCGTACCGCGACGTCTTCGCGCTTCACGGCATGCTGGAGGACGGCCTTCTCGACGCGTGGCTCATGAAGCTCTTCGGCCGCACGCTCGACGTCGCCCTCTTCCGCCCCGTGATCCTCGGTGCGTTCCTGGGCACGTTCATCTACTACCTCGGCATCGCCGTGTTCCGGTCGATTCCTCTGGCGCTGCTGTTCGTTGCGATGGGCTCGTGGACGACGGCCGAGAACAGCCGGACGTTTCTACAGATCGCGGTCGTCGCCCTCTTCTGGACGGCGCTGCGATCGCACAACCGGATCGCCGCCGTCGTCGCGGGGATCACGGCGGCGGTCGCGCTCTTCCACAGCTACGAGATCGGGACCTACTCGATCGCCGGGGCGGTCGCGGTTGCCGCCGTGCTGGCGCTCGTGTCCCGTCGGGTCGAGTGGAGCGGCATGCCGCCGGTTCGCGCGCTGCTGTGGTTCGCTGCGGGAGTCGCGGCAGGTGCGGCCCCCTTCGCAATCTATCTTGCGACGCGGGGCGCGCTCGGCGATTTTGCGATCGTCTCGTTCGTCACGATCCCGGAGATCATCGACCCGATCTGGTCGCTGCCGTTCCCGGACCTCGTCAGCACGTTCAGGAAGAACCTGAGCCTCCACACCATCTCTGAGTTCATCCTCTTCGAGAAGTTCCACCTGATCCTCAGCCCGCTCACGATCGCGATCGCGGCGATCTACTACATCCATCGCTGGCTCCGGCGGCGGACCGACATGCTGGACCACGCCCTGATGGTCATCACGATCTTCGCGACGGTGGCGCAGCGGACGGCGTTCGGACGCGCGGAGTTCCGGCACCAGTACTTCGCCGCGTTTCTCATCGGGCCGATGCTCGTGATCCTCGCGGTCATCGGTGCGCGCAAGCTGCGCGAGGTTGCAGGGAGCGGCGGGGAGGATACGCGTGCCTTCGTTGCGCTCTTCGTGCTGCTCCTCGTGCCGGTCTTCGGCGTTCTGTTCTGGATCCCAACTCTGATCGACGCGCGGCTCAACGACCTGGTCGGCTACTACGGCCGCGTCACGCGGGCCGACGTCGACGAAAACGCGAGGCAGGTGGAGTGGCGGATCCGCGAGGTGAGCCGCGAGATCCAGGCTCTGACGAAGGCGGGCGAACCGATCTTCGACTTCTCGAACCAGCCGGCGTTCTATTTCTTTGCGGACCGGCCGAACCCGACCCGGTTCTATCAGGTGCCGATCCTCTCGCCCCGCGCGTTCCAGGCGGAGACCATCCGCGCCCTCGAGCAGAGCAGGACGCGCGTGATCATCCGCCGCTCTCCGGAGTTGTACGACCAGTTCGACGGCGTCACGAACGACCTGCGCGCGCAGGCGGTCTCTGGGTACATCCACGACCTCTACCGCTTCCACCGCTCGATCCGCGGGGTCGAGCTGTGGGTGCGCCGCGATGGTGCCCGCTCGCGGCCGGTTGCGGAGTACCTCCGGCGCATCCGTCTCCCGGGCAAGGACGAGCTGGTATCCGGGTTCGTGCATCGGATCGTCTTTCCCGCGGTCGGCAGCGTGCCGGGTGCCGGCGGCTCGTACTGGCAGTCGGACCTGACGATGCACAACCCGTTTCGCGAGCCGATCAACATCTCACTGCGCTATGTCGCAGGGGAGACGACGGTCGACCGGCGTCTTCAGCTGCGACCGAGGCAGACGCTTCGATGGAGCGACGTCGTGAAGACGTTCTTCGGGGTCGAGGGGGTCGTGGGGACGCTGTGGGTCGAGCATCACGAAAACCGCGCGCCGGTGGCGGTGGTCAAGACCTTCGACGTCGCGCACGGCGGCAATGCGTCCGTGGAGCAGCCGCTCACCCGGCGCGATGCGGCGACCGCACAGACGGATGTCGCGGAACTGACGGTCGTCGGAGTGCCGGCCGTGGGACCGGAACCGCGCCGGGTGAACGTCGGGATCGTCAACATCGGGATCATCCCGGCGACGTTCCGGATCACGGCGCGTGACGCGAGCGGGCGCGAGATCGGGACCGCTGCCGAGGCCGGAATCCCCGAAGACGAGGTCTGGCTCGTCAGCGACATCGAGCGCCGCCTCGGCGTGCGCCTCGACGAGACCGTGACGCTTCGTCTCTCCGCGATCGCAGGCACCGGCGTCGGATTCGCCACCGTCGTCGAATCGAACGGCGACTCCGAGTTCATCGCCGCAGTCCCCGCGCAGCAGCAATAAGGGACTCGGCTCCGCGGCTCCCTGGGACAGCGCCTTTCGCGGCTCCGCCTGCTCAGCGCGTGAACTTCGCCAGCAGTCCCTTCGCGTCCTCCACCGCCTGGGCGTCCTCGACGGCGTACTTCGGATCATTCGGTGAGGCGATCGCGCTCCGCAGCAGTTGAATCGCCCGCTGCTTCGCTGCAGAGTCGTTGCTGACGAGTGCCTCCGCGAGGAAGACGATCGTGATCTTGTTCGCAGGCGCGGCCTTGTGCGACTCCTCGAGGAACCGCACCGCTTCCTTCGACGAAGCCCAGCCGGTGATGAACGGAATCCGCGGCGTCTGAT
>JBAQWH010000612.1:0-3816 GCA_049298815.1 Thermoanaerobaculia bacterium
AGGTGATCTCGACGAAGCTGCTCGCGGGGCGCACGGTCGTGCGGGTGCACGCCGACGCGTTGCCGGCCGCCGGCTTCGAGCCGGTCGAGCCGGACCTCGAGGACGTCTACTTCAGCACGATGGCGGGCCTGCACGGCCGCGGCTCCGCGCAGGAGGCGGCGGCGCGGTCATGAAGTTCCGCGAGATCGTTCGCTTCGAGGTCGTCTATCAGTTTCGGCGCAGATCGACCTGGTTCTTTTTCGCGGCGTTCCTCCTGCTCCTGTTCGGACAGACGATCGGTCAGGTGATCGACTCGGAGAGCCGCGAGATCGTGTTCAACGCGCCGATCCTCGTTGCCCAGACGACCGCCACCATGACCCTGGTCGCGCTGCTGATCCTCGCTGCGGTGGCCGGTAACGCGGCCACGCGTGACCTGGAGTTGAGGGTCGAGCCGCTGATGCACTCCGCGCCGGTCGGACGAGCGACGTACCTCGGGGGCCGACTGGTGGGCACGTTCCTCGTGATGGCGATCCTGCTGGCCGTGGTGCCGCTCGCCCTCGTGCTGGCCACCGTCGTACCGTCGGGTCAGATCATCGCGCCGTTGAGGCCCGCCGTCTTCCTCCAGCCGTACTTCCTGCTCCTGCTGCCGAACGTTCTGGTTGCGACAGCACTGATGTTCTCGCTGGCGACGCTGGTGCGGCATACGCTCGGGAGCTACTTCGGCGCCGGACTCATCTTCGCGGGCACGCTGTTCAGCCGGGGTTACCTCGCGGGCGTGCTCGATCGGTGGGAGCTCGCGCAGCTGCTCGACTGCACGGGGATCACGGCCGTCCACGTAAGGATGAGCAGCTGGTCACCGGCCGACCTGACTGGGCGGCTCGTCGGGCTGGAAGGCACGCTGCTGTGGAACCGCCTGCTCTGGCTTTTCCTTGCGTTCGTCGCGGTCGCGTTCACGACCATGCGGTTTCGCCGGGACGCAGGCACTGTTCGGTGGTGGCGTCGCGGCAGCCCGAGCCTGGCGCATGCAGGCGCGCTCGATCGATACGCGCCCGTCGTGGTTCCCGACGCGCCTCGAGAGTTCGGTAGTGCCGGACGGGTGCGGCAGACGCTCGCGATCGCTCGCGATTCGCTGCGTGAGATCGGGACGGGTTGGACCTGGCTCGCGATCCCGTTCGTCCTGTTGCTGGTCGCTTTGAACCAGGACCTTCTGGAAGCGCAGGGCACGCCGCTCCTGCCGACGACGGACCGCGTGATGGAGACCTTCGAAGGGTCGCTGAACGCGATCTTCGTCTTCGTCGTCTTCTTCGCGGGGGAGCTCGTCTGGCGCGAGCGCGACGCCAACATGCAGTCCCTCAGCGACGCGGCGCCGGTGCCGGACGCCGTGCGGTTCGCCGGCAAACTGCTCGGCCTCTGGGCGTCGGTCGTCGCGCTGCATGGGATGCTGATGCTCGCGGGCATCGGCACCCAGCTCTCGCTCGGCTGGTACGACCTCGATCCCGCGCTCTACCTGCAGATTCTCTTCGGGCTGGATCTGATCGGACCGCTGGTGTTCGCCCTCCTCGCGCTGTCGGTGCACGTGATGGTGAATCACAAGCACGTCGGGCACGTGGTCATGCTGCTGCTCGTCCTGGTGATGAACGGTCTCACTGCGGAGCTCGGGATCGAGCACCCGCTCTTGATTTACGGCTCGGGTCCCGGCTGGCGTCATTCGGCGATCAGCGGCTTCGGGCCATCCGTCGGACCGGTGCTCTGGTTCGAGCTGTACTGGGCCGCCTGGACCGTGCTTCTTGCGATCGTGGCGCGACTCTTCTGGGTGAATGGGGTGAACCCCGCGCTTCGCGAGCGTCTGCGCGTCGCGAGGCGCCGCCTCACGGGACGGACGACCGGCCTCTTCGCCGCGGCGCTCGGGCTCGTCCTCGCGGTCGGCGGGTTCATCTTCTACAACACCAACGTCCTCAACCCGTACCGCTCGAGTGAGAGGCGCAATGCGCAGGCGGCCGAGTACGAACGCCGCTACAAGCGATATTCAGGCGCCGCGCAGCCGGAGTTGCGATCGACCGAGCTGAACGTCGAGCTGCATCCGGAGCGTCGCGAGGCCGCCGTCCGCGGCGTCTATCACCTGCTGAACCGCACCGCGCAGCCGATCGAGACGATCCATGTGGCGTTGGGGCCGGCGGTCGAGACGCGTGCGATCGACTTCGGCCGCGCAGCGCATGCGACTCACATCGACGACGAGCTGAGACATCGGATCTACAGGCTCGACCGGCCACTCGCGCCCGGTGAATCGCTCCAGCTGCGATGGGAGGTCCGCCATGACCCGCGCGGCTTCACGGTGAGCGGCGTCAGGAACGACGTCGTCCCGAACGGCACGGTAATCCTGACGAACGAGTGGTTCCCCATCCTCGGCTACCAGCCCGGCCGCGAGCTCAGCGATGCCGGCGTGCGAAAGAAGTACGGTCTGCCGGTGCGGGTTGGCCTTGCGTCGCTGCACGACGTCGCCGCGCGGAACGCTCGCGCCGGAAGAGAGCGAACCGATCTGAAGGTCACGGTCGTCACGTCCGCGGACCAGACGGCCGTCGCACCGGGGGAGCTGCGCAGGAGCTGGACGCGCGATGGGCGGCGCACCTTCGAGTACGCGACCGCCGCGCCGATCGGCCTCGGGTACGCCATCTTTTCCGCCGACTATGCGGTCCGGAAATCGAGCGCTGCCGGCGTTCAGATCGAAGTCGTCCATCATCCCCGGCACGACCGGAACGTCGGCCGCATGATCCACAGCATGGAGGCATGTCTCGAGCAGTTCACGAGACGATTCGGGCCGTATCCGCACAAGGTCCTGCGGATGGTCGAATACCCTGCGGCGGGCGGCAACCTGCACGCGGCCAGCGGCACCATCTGGTACAAGGAGCTCTTCTCCCTCTTCGACCCAGACCGCGATCCGCGCCAGTTCGATCTCGTGTCCGCAGTGGTCGGCCATGAAGTGGCGCATCAGTTCCAGCCTGTGCCCGCACGCGTCGAAGGGATCGGTCTGCTCAGCGAGAGCTTCGCGTGGTACGCGGCGATGGGGGTCGTCGAAGAGGAGTTCGGCGACGCACACCTGCAGCGCCTGCTCCGCTTCTTCCGCACGTCGTACCTGAGACCTCGTGCACGGGCGGATGTGCCGCTGCTCCGCGCCGACGATTCCTTCCAGGCCTATCGGCAGGGTCCGTTCGCGATGAATGCGCTCCGCGCGTACGTCGGGCAGGACAAGGTGGATCTCGCGTGGCGGCGGGTGATCGACCGGCACCGTTCGGGTGAGCCGCCGTACGCGACCTCACTCGAACTGCTGCGGGAGTTGCAGCAGGTCACCCCCGATTCGCTCCGCTACCTGCTCGTCGACCTGTTCGAGCGGAACACGTTCTGGGATTTGGAGACGACGCAGTCGACGGCGAAGGCGATGCCGGATGGCAGGTGGCGCGTGAGCCTCGAGGTCGTGGCGAAGAAGCTCGTCGTCGACGAGAAGGGCGCGGCGACCGAGGTCGCAATGAACGACCTGATCCAGATCGGCCTCTTCGGTCCGGATGAAGCGGGAGGGGAGCGCGGCACCCCGCTCTACCTGGCAATGCATCGCATCCGCAGCGGGACGCAGACGATCACGCTCACGGTTCCTCACCGCCCGGCGAGCGCCGGCATCGACCCACGCCACCTGCTCATCGACACCCAGCCGGACGACAACGTCGCGAAGATCTCGGAGTCCGGCCGCGAGGCCCAGGCGCCGGGGGCGTTCCAGGGCCCGCTTCCCGGTTTTGACTGAGAGATCAGGAACCGCCGTCCAGAGTCGCTCGGACGGCGCTGCTGAGT
>JBAQWH010000613.1:0-2020 GCA_049298815.1 Thermoanaerobaculia bacterium
GCCCCACATTCTGGCGGTGACGACCGGCTCGCCGCGCGGCCGCGGTGCTGCGTCCATGAGGCCGGCCGAGGGCGGGTCGACGCCGAGTGCGAGAGCGGGCGCACCGTCGGTGACGAGGTTGACCCAGAGAAGCTGCGTGGCGAGCAGGGGGAGCACGATCGCGCCCCTTCCAGCCGCCGTCAGGCCGATCGCGTCCGCGAACAGGACGCCGAAGAACATCGTCAGGACTTCGCCGATGTTGCACGACAGGAGGTAGCGGAGGAACTTCCGGATGTTCGAATAGATCGCGCGCCCCTCTTCGACCGCGGCGACGATCGTCGCGAAGTTGTCGTCGGCGAGCACCATGTCGGAGGCTTCCTTCGACACGTCGGTCCCCATGATTCCCATGGCGATGCCGATGTCGGCGGTCTCGAGTGCCGGGGCGTCGTTCACGCCGTCGCCGGTCATCGCGACGATCGCGCCGCCCCGCTGCAGCGCCTGCACGATCCGCAGCTTGTCCTCGGGATTGACGCGCGCGTAGACGGAGACGCGGCCGACGGTCTCGTCGAGCTCCGCGTCGGTCATCTTCTGGATCTCGACTCCGGTGACGGCCCGAGCGCCGTCGTCGGCAATCCCCAGCTCCCGCGCGATGACGGTCGCGGTGATCGGGTGATCGCCCGTGATCATGATCGGGCGGATGCCCGCAGCGCGAGTTCGCGCGACCGCATCCTTCGCCTCGTCGCGCGGGGGGTCGATCATGCCGATCAGCCCGAGAAAGACGAGGTCCTGTTCGAGCCCCGCGTCGACGTCGTCGACTTCGAAGGCGCTTCTCGGCAGCGACCGGTACGCGATCCCGAGCGTGCGCAGCGCTTCGTTCGCGAGCTCTTCGTTCGCCGCTTCGATCTCGGTTCGACGCTCGGCCGTGAGTAGCCTCGTCTCGTCGCCGAAGCGCTCGCTGGTGCAGCGCGAGAGGAGGATGTCGGGCGCGCCTTTCGTGAAGACGAGCACCCGCTCCTCACGCTCGCTGTCGCTGTGGATCGTGCTCATCAACTTGCGATCCGAGGAGAAGGGGACTTCGGCCAGCCGCTCGAAGCGCGACGAGAGCGCCTCGGCCTCGAGCCCGGCCTTGCGCGCGGCGACGATGAGAGCGCCTTCGGTCGGATCGCCTTGCACGGTCCAGCGTCCCTCGCGCTGCTGCAGCACCGCGTTGTTGACGCGGTCGGCCGCGGAGAGGGTCCGTTCCACCTCGATCGCGAACGGCCCGTCGATCGTGCCGCCGCCTTCCCGCGCCACGTCCCCTTCCGGTGCGTAGCCGGTGCCGCCGAACCGCAGGCGTCCGCTTGCCGACACGAGGACGCGGACGGTCATCTCGTTTTTCGTCAGCGTGCCGGTCTTGTCGGAGGCGATCACGTTCGTCGACCCGAGCGTCTCGACGGCGGCGAGATGCCGGACGATCGCACTCCTCTTCGCGGCTCGCTGGACGCCGAGCGAGAGCACCGCCGTGACGACGGCCGGGAGTCCCTCGGGAACGGCGGCGACCGCGAGCGCCACGCCGAGGATCAGCACGGAGAAGATCGCTGAGAATCCATGCACGTCCTCGACGAGCAGGATCGTCCCGATCATCACGGCTGCGATGACGATGACGATGAGGCCGAGGAGCTTGCCGACGCGATCGAGCTCCTTCTGCAGCGGCGTGCTTCCCTCGCCGCTCACCTTCAGCATCCCGGCAATGCGTCCCATCTCGGTCTGCATCCCGGTCGCGACGACGACCGCTTTGCCGCGGCCGTACGTGACCGCGGTTCCGGCGAAGATCATGTTGACGCGGTCCCCGAGCGCGGCGTCTTCGGCGATCGGCTGCGTCTCCTTCGTCACCGGAAGACTCTCGCCGGTGAGTGCGCTCTCCGCGGTCTGCAGAGCGACCGAGTGGACGACGCGTGCGTCGGCGGGAATCGTGTCGCCCTCTTCGACCGTGATGAGGTCGCCGGGCACGACGTCGGTCGCCGGAACGTCGAGTCGCGCGCCGTCGCGGATCACGTGGGCG
>JBAQWH010000614.1:0-20442 GCA_049298815.1 Thermoanaerobaculia bacterium
CCATGGACGACAAGCTCGCGACGCTCTACACCGCCCACGTCACCGTTCAGAAACTGCGGCACGACATCGCGCTCGCCGAATCGAAGTTCGATCACGCCGTGATCTTCTCGGGCGCCACGCACTACCAGTTCGTCGATGACATGCCGTACCCGTTCAAGGTCAATCCGCACTTCAAGTCGTGGGTGCCGGTGATCGACAACCCGAACTGCTTCATCGTCTACACGCCGGGGCAGAAGCCGAAGGTGCTGTACTGGCAGCCGGTCGACTACTGGCACAAACCGGCGTCGACGCCGACGGCCGTGTGGGTCGAGAAGTACGACATCGTCCTGATCGCCGATCCCGCCGATGCGAAGGCTCACATGCCGAAGGGTCGCATCGCGTTCATCGGCGAGTGGCAGGAGGCGTTCGCCGGCTGGGCCGACTTCACGCCGAATCCCGAGCAGGTGATCAACGCCCTGCACTTCGAGCGCGCCCGCAAGACGGAGTACGAGATCGAGTGCCTCCGCCGCGCCAACGTCCTCGGAGCGCGCGGACACGTGGCGGCCGAGAAGGCGTTCCGCGCCGGAGAGTCCGAGTACGAGATTCACCTCGCCTACCTCCGCGCCGCCTCCCACACGGAGGACGAGCTGCCCTACGGCAACATCATCGCGCTCAACGAGAACGGCTCGGTCCTCCACTACTACCACCACGACCGCAACCGCCTCGAGGAGTCGAAGCGCTGGTCGATGACCATCGATGCCGGCGCGTCGTACCACGGCTACGCCAGCGACATCACCCGCACGTACTCGGCGCGGAAGGACGAGTTCCAGGCGCTGATCGACGCGATGGACCAGATGCAGCAGGGCCTCATCGCCGGCATCAAGCCGCACGTCAACTATCCGGACATCCACATGCAGGCGCACCGCGGGGTCGCCGAGATCCTCACGAAGTTCGAGTTCCTCCGCGGCATCGACGCAGAGGGCGCCTTCGAGAAACGGATCACGAGCACGTTCCTACCCCACGGCGTCGGCCACTACCTCGGCCTCCAGGTCCACGACGTCGGCGGCTTCATGGCCGACAAGTCGGGCAGGACCATCCCGAAGCCGGAAGGTCATCCGTACCTCAGACTCACCCGCGTGATCGAGCCGTCCCACGTCTTCACGATCGAGCCCGGCCTCTACTTCATCGAGCCACTGCTCGCCGAGCTCCAGAAGAGCGCCGAGGCGAAGTACGTCAACTGGGAAAAGGTCGATGGGTTCAGGAAGTACGGCGGGATCCGGATCGAAGACGACATCGTGGTCACCGAGAACGGTCACGAGAACCTCACCCGCCCCGCATTCGCCGATGTTGCCTGAGCTCGCGACCCCGCGCGACGTCGATTCCGTCATCTCGGTCCTGTCGGCGATGATCACGCCGGCAGTCCTGATCCTCGCGTCCGGGTCGCTGATCCTGACGACGTCGAACCGTCTGACGCGGATCGTCGACCGCGTGCGGGCGATCGCGACGCAGATCGAGGAGCTGAACGAGACCGCAACGCCGCATCAGGAGGCGAAGCGCGACCTCCTGTTCGACCAGCTCCACCGGGCGACCCGCCGAGCGCGCCACCTTCAGAACGCCCTCGCGAGCCTCTACATCGCTCTGACGATGTTCATCGCGACGAGCGTCGGCCTCGGCCTGATCGCCCTGCTCCAGTTGAACCTCGTCTGGATCCCCCTGGCGTTCGGCTTCATCGGCTCCGGTCTGATGTTCTGGGCGAGCATCTACCTCCTTCTGGAATCGCGCATCGCTCTGACCTCCACGCTCGCCGAGATGACGTACGTCAATCGCTACTACACCCGGGACAGGCGTGACTGATTCGGCCTTCGTCGAGATCCTGCTCTATGCCGGGGCAGGCTTCCTCGCGCAGATGATCGACGGCATTCTCGGGATGGCTTACGGAGTGAGCGCGACGTCCCTGCTCCTGTCGCTCGGCGTCACCCCTGCCGTTGCGAGCGCGAGCGTGCACACCGCGGAGGTCGTGACGACCGGCGTCTCCGGCTACCACCACTGGCGCGCGGGCAACGTCGTCTGGACGTTCGCACGGAAGCTCGTGATTCCCGGCGTCATCGGCGCGTGCATCGGCGCGTACATCCTCACGTCGGTGCCGGGGGACGCGATCCGTCCGTTCATCGCCGCGTACCTGCTGATCATGGGCGTGGTCATCATCGTCAAGGCGATCCGCCACGCACCGACCGGCGAGTCCCACGCGCACATCGTCCCGCTCGGACTCGCAGGGGGATTCTTCGATGCGATCGGCGGTGGCGGATGGGGTCCGATCGTCGTCGGGACTCTGCTCGCGCGCGGGAACACGCCGCGGACCACGATCGGATCGGTCAACTTCGCGGAGTTCTTCGTCACCGTCGCCGCTTCGGCGACTCTGCTGCTGTCGATGAAGGTTCCGAGCTGGCTCCCGATCGTCGGCCTCGCCGCCGGCGGTGCACTCGCCGCCCCGATCGCCGCCCGCCTCACCGGCCGCATCCCTGCCCGTCCCCTGATGTTCGCGGTCGGGACGCTCGTCGTGCTGCTCAGCGTCAGGACGATCGTGCAGGCGATGGGATAGGACAATAGGACCTATGGGACCTATGGGACCTATAGGACCCACCCACCCAGGATCGCTCGCCGGGTAGCGGGTCCTATTCGTCCTATCGGTCCTATAGGTCCTATAGGTCCTATTGGTCCTATAGGTCCTATTGGTCCTATAGGTCCTATCGGTCCCATTCTCCTATCGGAAGGTCCCACGCCACGCTCGATGCCCGACCAGCATCTCCATCGACTTCGCGAAGAGCGCCGCGTTCTCCGGCTTGTTGAGCCAGGTCGAACGGCCCGACGGATGCGGGAGCACGATGACGTCGAAGTCATGCCCCGCACGCTCCGCTCGATGGAGCTTCCCGACCGCATCCTTCAGCTGGGCTATGCCGACGAGCTCTCGCGACGACAGCGTCCCGACCGCGATCACGAGCCTCGGCCTGATGAGAAGCATCTCTCGATCGAGGTGGACGCCGCAACGCGCAATCTCGTCGGGGTCCGGCACCCGGTCGCCCCCATTCGCGTCCTTTCCGGGAAAGCAGCGGATGACCGCCCCGACGTGCACCCTCGCGCGGAAGTCATCCTCGCTCACGCCGCCATGCTGCGCGAACCAGTTGAACAGCCGCTTCCCCGCCGTGTACGCGAACGGCCGGCCGCGATCCGCCTCGTGCGGTCCCGGCGCCTGACCGACGAGCATCAACTGCGCGGAAGGGACGACACCGGTCACGGGAAGCCCCTGCACGCGCGGGCAGGCGCGGCAGGAGAAGAGCGTCTCGACGTGGGCTGCAATCGACAGGGGCATGCGCTACGATCACCCGCCAACAATGACCCGCGCCGGTTTCGTCCTTCTCCTCGCCTTTGCAGTACCGGTCGCGGCCATTGCGTGGACGAATCCCGCCGAGGAGAGGATCGCCCGGAAGGCCGCGATCCTCGCTCCGCCGGACCTCCGGACGCTGCTCGACAAGTTCGAGCCCGAGTACCTCGCGGGGCTCGACCGCGCCCGCGCCGAGGGGGAAGCGCAGCATCGGTTCGGGAGCGGTCGCCTGGCCGAGCGGATCGAGGCGGAGTCGCGCGCCACGGTCGCCATGATCCGGCGAGGCGACCCGATGACCGGCATCGTCGAGCGGCTCGGCGTCCTCGCCCACCTCGTCGGTGATGCGAACAACCCGTTCCATGCGTCCGGCGATGCCCGTCTCGCGCCGATGCAGGCCGACTACGAGTCGTTCGCGGCCCGGAGCGTGGGAAAAGTGCCGACGATCTTCTACGGATTACAGAGGGATTTCCGTCCTTCCGTCCTTACGGAAGGAATGAAGTCTCGCTCGGCCCGCTTCGCGCCGCTCCTCGCCGCCGAGTACTTCCGCGACGGGCGCCGCCGGACCTCCGCCGAGTTCGACGACCGCTCCACCGCCTTCGGCATCGCCTCGATCACCTACTCCCGCTCCGTCTCGGACCTCATCAACCTCTACTACTTCATCTGGAAGGAATCGGGCGGCGACGTGCGCAATGCACGCTCGCGACAGCGCTCGAACCTGTTGCTCAATGAACATTGAACGCGCCATCCTCTCCGTCTCAGACAAGACCGGCATCGTCGAGCTCGCGCGCGCGCTCGAACAGAAGGGCATCGAAATCCTCTCGACCGGCGGGACCGCGAAGCACCTCGCGGACGCCGGCATCAAGGTCACGCCGATCTCCCAGTGGTCCGGCGCACCCGAGATCCTCGGAGGCCGGGTGAAGACGCTCACGCCGAAGGTCTTCGGCGCGATCCTCCACAACCGCGACGACGCCTCCCACGTCGCCGACGTGCAGCGCCTCTCGATCCCGCCGATCGACCTCGTGGTCGTGAACCTCTACCCGTTCGAGGAGACGATCACACGCAAGGGCGTGACGCTCGCGGAGGCCGTCGAGCAGATCGACATCGGCGGGCCGTCGATGCTGCGTGCAGCCGCGAAGAACCACCGGCACGTGGTCGTCCTCTCCGATCCCGCGATGTACGACGACTTCCTCGAGGAGCTCGCCACGGGGGACATCTCGGACGACTTCCGGCTCCACGCCGCGATCGCGGTGTTCGCGAAGACCGCCGACTACGACATCCGGATCGCGAACTACCTGAACGACGCAGCGCACGCCGCAGGCGAGCACGAGCACGGCGGGGACGACGAGGAAGTCGAGACGATGACGCTCGACCTCGACAAGTTCCAGGACCTCCGCTACGGCGAGAACCCGCACCAGACCGCGGGCTTCTGGGTCTATCCGGACGACAAGCCGTTCGAGCAGATCCACGGCAAGGAGCTGTCGTACAACAACCTCCTCGACCTCGACGCGGCGATCAAGCTCGCGAACGCCTTCACCGAGCCGGCGGCCGCGGTCATCAAGCACACGAACCCGTGCGGCGTCGCGCGGCGGACGACGATTGCCGAGGCGCTGAAGGCGGCGATCGAGGCCGATCCGGTGTCGGCCTTCGGAGGCATCATCGGCGTCAACGGTGAGCTGGACGCCGCCTCTGCGAGTGCGATCGCCGACCTCTTCCTCGAGGTCGTCGTCGCGCGCTCGTTCTCGCCCGAGGCGCTCGAGATCCTCACGAAAAAGAAGAACCTCCGCCTCGTGACCACGGACGGCGAGCCGCTCGAGCACGAGGTACGCAGCGCGGCCGGAGGATTCCTCGTCCAGGCCACCGACCGCCTCTCGAGCCGCGAGTCGTGGCGCGTCGTCACCGACCGCCAGCCCTCGGAGGCCGAACTGAAGGGACTCGAGTTCGCCTGGATCGTCTGCGCCCACGTGAAGTCGAACGCGATCGTGCTCACGACCGAATCGCAGACCGTCGGGGTCGGCGCGGGACAGATGAGCCGGGTCGATGCGGCGAAGGTCGCGATCATGAAGTCGATCCTGCCGACCGCCGGGACCTTCGCGGCGTCCGACGCCTTCTTCCCGTTCCGCGACGGGCTCGACCTCCTCGCCGACGCGGGGGTGCGTGCCGTCATTCAGCCGGGCGGCTCGGTGCGCGACGCCGAGGTCATCGCGGCCGCGAACGAGCGCGGCATCACCATGGTCTTCACCGGCGAGCGCCATTTCAGGCACTGATCGAATGACCGCAGCCAGCGACATCAGGCTCATCGTCTCCGACGTCGACGGCGTCTGGACGGACGGTCGCATCATCTACAACGGCAGCGAGGCCGAGACGAAGGAGTTCAACGTCCGCGACGGACTCGCGGTCAAGCTCGCGCAGAAGCGCGGGATCACCGTCGCCCTCGTCACCAGCCGCCGCTCGATTGCGCTGGAGCGCCGCGCGCGCGACCTCGGCATCACGGTGATCCGCCAGGGGGCCGCCGACAAGCTCGAGGAGACGATTCGCGTCTCGCAGGATCTCGGCATCCCGCTCAGCGAGGCGATCTACGCCGGCGACGACCTCCCCGACCTCGCCCCGATGGCCGCCTGCGCGATCTCGGCCGCTCCCGCCGATGCCGCCACCGAGGTCGTCGCTGCCGCGACCTGGAAGTTGCGCAGTGACGGAGGCCGCGGCGCATTCCGCGAGCTCGTCGAAAGGCTCCTTCGCGAACGCGGCGAGTGGGACGCACTCGTACAGGAATTCACCAGTGGCCGGCCCGAAGCTGCGAGCATTTAGGTCGAAGGCGCTCTACCGCGCCCTGCTGGCCATCATGGCGATTGGTCGCGCGCTTCCGTATCGCGTCGGCCAGCGTCTCGGCCGTCTTCTCGGCGGCCTCGCGTGGCACCTCACGCACCGCGAGCGCGAGAAGGTGCTGCGCAATCTGGCGATCGCGTTTCCCGATTGGCCGGAGACGGAACGGACGCGCGCCGCCCGCGAGAGCTTCCGTCATCACGGGACGTCCCTCTTCGAGGTCTCGCACCTCTGGAACGCCGCGACGTTCGATTTCGACAAGCACACGATCTTCGAAGGCGTCGAGCTGGCCGCAGCTCTCGTCGCGGAAGGCCGGAGCATCGTGGTCTTCACCGCGCACTGCGGCAACTGGGAGTGGCTCGGCGCCGCGATCCGAAGCCGCGGAATCCCGATCGCGGCCGTCCAGCGCGACCGGGACGACGCCGAGATGCACCTCTGGGTCAAGGAGCTCCGTGCGAGGATGGGAATCACGACGATCGGCCGCGGCTCGGAGTCGACCGCCCGCGAGCTCGTCGCCGCCCTACGCAGGCCCGGCATGCTCGGCTTCCTCATCGACCAGAGCCTGCGGACCGAGAGCGTGAAGGTCCCGTTCTTCGGCCGTGACGCCCTCACGGCGATCGGCCCGGCGAGGCTCGCCATCCGGACTGAAGCCGTCGCGATGCCGGTCTTCGCCGAGCGCCTGCCGGACGGCAGGCATCTCGTACGCTGCCTCGAGCCGATCCATTGCCGTCGCACCGACGATCCGGCCGCGCTCACCGCGCGGATGACTCACGAGATCGAGCAGCAGATCCGGCGAGCCCCCACGCAGTGGGTCTGGATGCACGACCGATGGAAGTACCGCGCGAAGTGGGACGTGGATGCGGAAGACACCGACGGGACCACCAACACCTCCGCGTCCTGACGTCCCGGCCCTGACGCGCCACTTCGTCGCGGTACGAATGAAAGCGGCGCCTGCGGGCGCCGCACTCCAAAGATCAGATGACGATCTTTTCGTGGATCGTCTTGTTGGCCTTGAAGCGCGTGATCGAAAGCGCGCTCACGTCGATGCTGCGGTACTCGCCGTACATCGCGAGCTCCGCCATCGCGAGCCCCGCGGCCGGCGCCTCCATCGCACCATGTCCTGAGAACCCGGTGGCGAACATCAGGTTCTCGTACCCAGGGTGGAAGCCGAGGATCGCGTTGTGGTCGGCGGTGTTGATGTCGTAGAGCCCGCCCCACATCGAAACGAGGCGGCAACGCTCCATCCCGGGCACCCGCTCCTGCAGGTAGTAGTTGATCATCTCCTGGTAGTACTCCGGCTCCGGCGTCACGTCGAAGCTCGGCGGCGCGTCGGGGTCGGCGCAGCCGATGAGGAGGTTCGGCCCTTCCGGCTTGAAGTAGATCCCCTTGTCGATGATCGTGAACGGGATGTGCTCGAAGCCCTCGATGTGCGGGAAGTTGGTGATGAAGAGCATCCGCTTGACCGGCACGACCGGCGGCAGATCGTCACCCGTGAGGCCGGAGTTCTCGAAAACCTGGTTGGTCCATGCACCGGCGGCGACGAACACGCGTCCGCCCTCGATGATTGTGCCGTCGGCCATTTCGACGCCCAGGCACTTGCCGTCGACGATGTGGAGCCGCTTGACGTCGGCGTTGAGCCGGACCTCGGCGCGTCCCTCGAACCCTTCGATCGCACGCTGGAAGTAGCCCTGCGCAGCAGCCGAGGGGTCGAAGCTGCCGCAGTCCGGCCCGAAGATGCCGCCGGCGAACGGCTTCATGCCGAGGACTTCGTTGACCTCGGGATCGACATGGTCGATGCCGGTCTTCAGCCCCGGCACCTTCTTCTCGACCTCGGCCGCGTCGAGGAACTCGATGTTGACGCCGTTGTCCGCCCACTCCTGCCCGAACTTCTTCGAGTTCTCGAAGTTCTCGGCGGTCTGGCAGAAGAGGTAGCCGCGCTGGTCGAACCCGATCGGGAACTTCAGGTCGTCCTGGAAGGTCTTCAGCTTCTTGATCGAGTAGCTCGTCAGCCGCATGTTGATCGGCGTCGTCCAGATGTTGCGGAAGCCGCCTGCCGACAGGGCGGTCGAGCCCTTCGAGAGCGCGTCCTCGCGCTCGAGAACGAGGACGCGGCCTTTGTAGCCGAGCTCGTTCAGGTGGTAGAGCGTGCTGCCGCCGATGATGCCGCCGCCGATGATGATGAGATCGAAGTTCGCCATTACCAATCCCTTGAATTGAGATGCCTGCTTACGAAACCGAAACGAGGAACCACGCTGACCCTGGCCGAGCCCCGCTTACTGACGACTGACCACTGACGACTGGTTCCATCAGCTCGCCTTGGCCACCGCGACGGCACAGACCCGCTCCGCTCCCTGCGCGAGCAGAGCGATGGCACAGGCGCGGATGGTTTCGCCGGTCGTGCAGATGTCGTCGACGATGAGAATGGATCGGCCTTTCGCTCGCGCGGCCGCCACGAACGCCTGCCGGACGTTGGCAGCACGTTCGCGCCTGGGCAGGGTCGACTGCGGTGCGCGTTCAATGCGTCGCTCGAGGAGCGACGGTTCGCAGTCTAAGCCGATGCTCCGCGATAGCGCATGTGACAGAAGCTCCGCCTGGTTGTATCCGCGGCGACGTACACGAGTGGGATGCATCGGTACCGGCACGATGGCGTCGAACGCCCGGTCCTCGTGCGCCAGCACCGTTTCGGCGACCAACGCCCCGAGAGGCTCGTCCAGGAAGTCGTGCCGCTCGAACTTGAACGCGTGCAGCACCCGCTCGAGCGAGTCTCGGTAGTGACCCCACGCGTCGCACCACCCGACCGGGAGGGGATCGGTCACGCAGCGGTTACAACGGAAGCCGGCGGAATCCCCGGGGCCGTCCCACGGAAGGGCGCAGGAGTCGCAGCGCGGCCCGGAGATTTTCGGGAGCGCCGCCCAGCAGTCCGAGCAGACGGAGGCCGTCCTCATTCGCCACGGGAGCTGCCGATCGCAGGCGACGCACCAGGACGGCAGAACGATTTGCAACGCTTCGCGTCCCAACATCGTGAATGCGTTCGCGAGAGCGCGCGGCACTCCGCAATTGTACTCACCGACAGGAGCCTCGAAGGATGAACGTCGAATTGAACGCCTCCGGACCATCGCATATAGTCCAGACCATGACCCGAGTCACGCTGACCCTCCTCCTGGTTTTCGCCTGCGCCCTTCCGGCGTTCGCACAATCGACCGAAGTCGGCGCCGTCCTCGGCGGCAGCCGGCGGTCGGTCTCCGACGCCTGGGATGACGGCGGCGGACTGAAGAACGAGGACTTCAGCTTCTCGAACTCGGCGTTCGAGCTCTTCTACGGCGTCGAGCTGGAGCCCGGCACCTACCTCAAGTTCAAGGGCGGCCGGATCGAAGGTCCGGTGCGTGTGCTGACGCTCGACGAGGATGAGGCTCGTCACGGGCACGACGTCGAAGGGCAGGTCCAGCATCTCTCCGCCGTCATCGAGTACCGGTTCAGCGAAGCCTTCGGTTCGACCGCCCTGTTCGGCGGCGTCGGCGCCTACCGGCACAGCGCGACCGGGTTCGACTCGGACATCGACTACGGCTGGCAGTTCGGCCTGAACGCCGACTTCCCGATCTCCCGCCGCTACGGCGTTCTCCTCGAGGCCACTCACCACTGGACTCGCGGCCAGTTCGAGCCGAAGTACCTGACCGTCGGCGGCGGCCTCCGCATCAAGTTCTAATCTCCTTCTGGCAGCATCATTGCTCCTCCTCTCGGTGACCGTAAGTCACTGAAAGGGGAACACATGGCTCAACAGAAGGAGACTGGCGACAGCCAGCTCGTCCGGGATTTCATGACCGCGAACCCGGAATGCGTCTCGGAGCGCGACACCGTTCGGGATGCCGCCCGCATCATGAAAGAGCACGACACCGGAGTCGTTCCGGTGATCGACGGGAAGAAGATCGTCGGGCTCATCACCGACCGTGACATCGTGGTGCGCGGCGTGGCCGAGCGCCAGGACGTGGCCGGCATGCCCGTGAGCGAACTGATGACGAAGAGCGTTCGGACGGTCCGGGAAAACGCGGACATGCGCGAGGTGCTCGAGCTGATGCGCGGGTCGGAAATCCGCCGCGTGCCGGTGGTCAACGGCAGCGACGAGATCGTCGGCATCGTTTCCCTCGGCGACATCGCGTCGGAATCGCAGCAGGCCGGCGCCGTCGGCAAGGCGATGGAGAAGATCAGCGAGGCACCACCGAACAACTGACCTGGAGAGGGCCACCGCGAGGTGGCCCTTCTCCTGCGCTTTGGACGCTGGTCCGAGCCATTCGACGTGACCCATCGCACACGCCCTCCCGATTTCGATCACTCCCCCATGTTCACGCAGCGGCCATACTCGCGGCGTGAGCCTCGGCCATGCATGAGCTCGGCATTGCCTCCTCGGTCCTCGACGCCGTCCGCGCCGAGCTCGCCCAGCGACCGGCTGCCCGCGCCCGCGTCGTCGGCCTCCGTATCGGGGAACTGGCCGGGGTCGACCCCGAGTCACTCCGCTTCGGTTTCGACGCGCTGGTGAAGGACACCGACCTCGATCCGCTGCGTCTCGAGGTCGAGTATGTGGCGCGTGAGCAGGAGTGTCTCGACTGCGGCGCCCGGTTCCACGTCGACCGATACACGCTCGAATGCCCGGCCTGCGCGTCGCTCCGTGGGCGCTGCATCGCCGGCGACGAGCTGGACATTGCCTACATCGAGCTGGAGGAAGCATGACCAACGTCGTTGCGGTGGAGAAGAAGGTCCTCAACGAGAACCAGCGGCTCGCCGCCGAGCTGCGCGAACGGTTCGCAGCGTCCCGCGTCGTGGTCGTCAACCTCATCAGCGCGCCGGGATCCGGCAAGACCCGCCTCCTCGAGCGCACGCTCGAGCTGCTGCCAGAGGGGGTCAAAGCGGCCGTGCTCACGGGAGACATCCAGACGGACGCCGATGCGACCCGTCTCGCGCGGTTCGGCTACCCGGTGAAACAGATCACGACCGGCGGCACGTGCCACCTCGACGCGAAGATGATCGAACGGCACCTCGAGGGATGGGATCTCGACGAGCTCGACATCCTCTTCATCGAGAACGTCGGCAACCTGGTCTGCCCGTCGAGCTACGACCTCGGAGAAGAGGCGAAGATCGTGCTGCTCAGCGTCACCGAGGGGGAGGAAAAGCCGCTGAAGTACCCCTCGATCTTCTTCAAGTCGAAGCTGATCCTCATCACGAAGACCGACCTGCTGCCCTACGTCCCGTTCGACCTCGAGCTGGCGAAGAAAAACGCCCGCAGCATCAATGCCGATGCGGACATCGTCGGCGTATCGGCCCAGTCCGACGAAGGGCTCGCCGAGTGGCTGCGCTGGCTCGACGGGCGGCTCGCAGCCTCAAAGGCGGACTCGACGGCCTCTCCCAGTGTCTAAAGCGGTAGATGGCGAAGAGCCGGTCTTGCCCGCTTCGCCCTCTGTGCACCCTCGGTGTCCTCTGTGTCTCCGTGGTGAACCCAACGTGGAATCACCACAGAGGCACAGAGGACACGGAGGAGCACGGAGGGTTCGCCAGTCAGTCCCGCCCCCGCGCTACATCACCGTGTCGCCGTTGACCCGGCCGTCGCGGTCGCTCCAGGCGCGGATCACCGAGACGTTCTGGAATCCGCGCGGCAGCTTGAGGCCTCGCTGGGCGCGTTTGCCGAGGTATTGCTCGAGGTCGGAGCCCTTGAGGTTCGTGAATCGCTTGCCGGCGTGGACGACGAGCGTGCCGCCCGACGGGACGACGGCGGTGGCCACGATCCGCTCCGGGAAGAGCTCGGTCTTGTGGATCTTGATCGTCTGCACACCCTTGCCGCGGGCGAGCTGCGGCAGCTCGGAGGCTGCGAACAGCAGGAGTTTCCCCTCCGCGGTCGCGGCGGCGACCAGATCGCTCTCGTAGCTCTCGACGCGTTGGGGCCGGAGCACGGTCGCCCCCTTGTTCGCGTTGACGACGGCCTTCCCCGCCTTGAGCCGCGTCATCATCTCCTCGAGTCTGCAGACGAAGCCGAAGCCGTCGTCGGTGGTCAGAAGCCAGAGGTCGTCGGGGTCGCCCATCATCACGCCGATGAAGCTCGCACCCGCGGGCGGGGTGGTTGACGACGTGAGCGGCTCGCCGTGGCCCTTGGCCGACGGCAGCTCGTGGGCCGGGAGCGAGTACGTCCGGCCGGTCGAATCGATGAAGACCGCGAGCTGGTTGCTTCTCCCCTTCGCGGCGTGGAGGAACGCGTCGCCGCCCTTGTACTGGAGCGTCGTCGGGTCGAGGTCGTGTCCCTTGCCGGCGCGCACCCAGCCGCGCTCGGAGAGGACGACGGTGACCGGCTCGGACGGGATCAGCGCGGTGGCGTCGAGTGCCTTCGCAGCCTCGCGCTCGACGATCGGCGAGCGGCGTTTGTCGCCGAACTCCTCGCCGTCGCGGACCAGCTCCTCGCGCACGTGCTTGCGCAGGCGGCCCGGGGAGCTGAGGATCCGCTCGAGCTCGTGCCGCTCGTCCTGGAGCTTCTTCTGCTCGCCGCGGATCTCCATCTCCTCGAGCCTGTTCAGGTAGCGCAGCTTGAGTTCGAGGATCGCCTCGGCCTGCAGCTCGCTCAGCTTGAAGCGACGAATCAGCACCGGCTTGGGCTGATCCTCGGTGCGAATGATGCGAATCACCTCGTCGACGTTGAGGTACGCCGCGAGATAGCCGTCGAGGATGTGGAGTCGCGAGTTGACCTGGTCGTAGCGGGTCTGCAGGCGTCTGCGCACCGTCTCGATGCGGAACTTCAGCCATTCGTCGAGCAGGTCGCGCAGGTTGTACAGCCTCGGCCGCCCGTCGAGGCCGATCATGTTCATGTTGATGCGGTAGCTCTTCTCGAGATCGGTCGTCGCGAAGAGGTGGGTCATCAGCTCCTGCATGTCGACGCGGTTGGATCGCGGGACGATGACGATGCGCGTCGGGCTCTCCTGGTCCGACTCGTCGCGCAGGTCCTCGACCATCGGCAGCTTCTTCGCCTGCATCTGCTGCGCGATCTGCTGCAGGACCTTCGACCCCGAGACCTGGAACGGGAGCGCCGTGATGACGATCTCGCCGTCCTCGGTGTCCCACTTCGCGCGCTGGCGCACGCTGCCGCCGCCGGTCCGGTACATCTCGCGAATGTCGGCGGTCGGCGTGATGATCTCGGCGGCGGTCGGGAAATCGGGCCCCTTCACGTGCTTGAGCAGCTGCGGGAGCGTCGCCTCCGGGTTGTCGAGCAGTTCGACGCAGGCCGCCACGATCTCCCGCACGTTGTGCGAAGGGATGTCGGTCGCCATGCCGACCGCGATCCCGGACGCCCCGTTCAGCAGGACGTGCGGAAGGCGCGACGGCAGGAGCTTCGGCTCGCGCAGCGTCCCGTCGAAGTTCTGACCCCAGTCGACCGTCCCCTGCTCGAGCTCCGACAGCAGCGACTGCGCGAACTTCGTCAGTTTTGCCTCGGTGTACCGCATCGCGGCGAACGACTTCGGGTCGTCGGGCGAGCCCCAGTTCCCCTGCCCCTCGACGAGCGGATAGCGCATCGAGAAGGGCTGGGCCATGAGGACCATCGCCTCGTAGCAGGCGGAGTCGCCGTGCGGGTGGAACTTGCCGATGACGTCGCCGACGGTGCGCGCCGATTTCTTCGGCTTGGAAGTCGGACCGAGACCGAGCTCCGACATCGCGTAGACGATGCGGCGCTGGACCGGCTTGAGGCCGTCCGCAAGGTGCGGCAGCGCCCGGTCGAGGATGACGTACATCGAATAGTCGAGGTACGCCTTCCGGGCGAAATCGCCGACCGGCTGCGACTCGATGTCGGGAGCGGTGGGAGGCGGCGGTGTGAACGAGAGCTGGGAGTCGCGACGCTTTTTCGTGGCCATGGATCGGAGCGCGCGAAGGATGTCACATTGAAGAGTGAAGGGTGAAGAGTGAAGGGTGAAAAAGCGCCGGTACCAGCCCTTCGCTTTTCCGTTGACAACCCTTTCCTCTCCGCCACGTAGAATCGCCAGCGCCACCATGCCGCCTGCGATCACTCTCGACGATCTCGTCCGCGTATCCGACGACGCTGCAGTCCGCCGCCGTTTCGACGAGAGAAACGTGGCGTGGCTGTCGATCCTGCTCGCGTTCGGCGCGTTCGTCGCCGTGAACCAGGCAGGGATCGGCGCAGCGCGTCAAGCCTCCCTGGATGTCGCGATCGCCCTGACGAGCTTCGTGATCACGGCCGGACTGCTGTTCTCCTTTCAAGCGCATCGCAGTTCCCGGCAGACCTCGCTTCATCGGCGTGGCCAGAAAGTCGCCGCGTTCCTCCGGCAGTACGTGCCGGCGACGGTGATCGGGTCGATCGCGGTCTGGTTCCTGCTGCTGATCACCTTCACCCGCGACAGCGGCAGCTGGCCGGCGTGGGCGACGATGGTGCCGCTGATGATGATGGGGTTCCGGATGGCGCCCAGCGAGCTGGTGCTGCTGCACGCGTACCTCGCAGGATCGTCCCTGATCGCGGGGCTGACTTTCCACAACGAGGGCCTCGGGCTGATCATCACCACCCTCTCGGTCAACGGGTTCGCCCTGGCGGCCGAGCTCGTCGGGTCACGCTCCCTTCGGAAGGAGACGGTCGCGCTCTGGACCGACCGCCGTCTCCAGGCCCGCGACCAGATCCGAATGCGCGACGAGCTCCAGTACGCGCGGGAGCTGCAGATGAGCATGCTCCCGGACTGCGCACCGACGATCGAGTGGCTCGACTGGTGCGGCATCTCGATCCCCGCGACCGAGGTCGGGGGCGACTACTACGACTACTTCGTCGAGGACGGACACGTCGCGATCGTCTCGAGCGACGTCGCCGGACACGGGCTGGCGAGCGGCCTCGTGCTCGCAGCGATCCGCAGCGGCTTCACGCTGCTGCGCGACTCACTCGAGGACCCCGCCGCGGTCCTCACGCGCCTTCACGACCTCGTCGTGCAGACGAGCCGCAGACGGCTCCTCGCGACCGCCGCGGTGCTGCTCATCGACCGGCGCAACATGCGGGCGACCGTCGCCAGCGCCGGACACCCTCCGATCCTCCGGCTGCGCAACGGCGAGGTCACGACGATCGAGATCTTCGCCCCGCCTCTCGGCGTCCGACTGCCGATCCAGATCCCGCAGACCACGCTCGCGCTCGAACCGGGCGACACGTTCATCGTCCACAGCGACGGCATTTACGAATCGCGCAACGCCGCAGGCGAGTACTACGGGCTCGATCGCCTCTCCGCGATCGCCTCCTCGCAGCCGGCTGGCAGCGATTCCACCAGCATCCGGGACGCGATCGTGGCTGACGTCGAGCGCTTCAGGAACGGCGCACCTCAGGACGACGACGTCACGATCGTCGTCTGCCGGGTGATGGCGTAGTGAACGGCGAGGGAAACCCCTCTCGACCGAGCCCCTAGTCCAGGATCTCGGCCCGGTTCCCCTCTTCGATCAGCCAGATCTTGCGGTCCCCCGCTCGGTTGCGGGAGAGCAGCATGTCGATGGTGGCGAAGGCCGGCTCGGGATCATCGAGCGTGAGCCGCACGAGGCGCCGCGTGTTGGGGTCCATCGTCGTCTCGCGCAGCTGCGACGGGTTCATCTCGCCGAGGCCTTTGAACCGCTGGATGTTCACCTTGCCGCGGATCCCCTCGGCCTCGATGCGGGCGAGGATCCCCCCACGCTCGGCGTCGTCGAGCGCATAGTAAACATGTTTACCAACGTCGATCCGGTACAGCGGCGGCATCGCGATGAAGACATGCCCCTGTTCGACGAGCTTTCGAAAGTGCTTCACGAAGAGGGCACAGAGGAGCGTCGCGATGTGCGCGCCGTCCGAGTCCGCGTCCGCGAGAACGCAGACTTTCCCGTAGCGAAGTCCGTCGATCTTGTCTGAACCGGGGTCCACCCCGAGCGCCACCGCGATGTCGTGCACTTCCTGCGACGACAGCACCTCGCCGGAATCGACTTCCCAGGTGTTCAGGATCTTTCCGCGGAGCGGCATGATCGCCTGGAACTCGCGGTCGCGGGCCTGCTTGGCCGAGCCGCCGGCCGAGTCCCCCTCGACCAGGAACAGCTCGGTGCGAGCGAGGTCCTGCGCGGTGCAGTCGGCGAGCTTGCCCGGGAGCGCAGGGCCGGACGTCAGCTTCTTGCGCTCGACCCGCTTCCCCTGCTTGAGCCGCACCATCGCCTGCGCGATCGCGACCGCCGCGATCTGCTCCGCCAGGGCGGTGTTGTTGTTCAGCCAGATCGAGAACGCGTCCTGCGTCACGCCGGACACGAACGCCGACGCCTCGCGCGAGGAGAGGCGATCTTTCGTCTGGCCGGTGAACTGCGGGTTCGCCATCCGCACCGACAGGATGTAGCTGCAGCGTGCCCAGACATCCTCTGGGGCGATCTTCACGCCGCGAGGCAGGAGGTTGCGGAACTCGCAGAACTCGCGCACCGCCTCCGTCAGGCCGGTGCGGAAGCCGTTCACGTGCGTCCCCCCCTGCGCCGTCGGAATCAGGTTCACGTAGCTCTCCCCGATCACGTCGCCGTCTTCCGGCAGCCAGACGACCGCCCAGTCGACCTCGTGATCGAGCCCCTTGAAATGGCCGGTGTACGGCGACTCCGGCAGCATCGTGCTGCCGGCAAGCTCGGAGATGAGGTAGTCGGTCAGGCCGTCCTCGAAGTACCACTCCTCGCTCTCCGAGGGATCGAGCTCGCTGATGAAGCGCATCCGCAGCTTCGGACTCAGCACCGCCTTCGCGCGCATCACGTGCTTGAGGCGCGGCACGTTGAACTTCGGCGTGTCGAAGAAGGTCTCGTCGGGCCAGAAGCGGACGGTCGTGCCGGTGTTCCGCTTGCCGACCTGGCCGACGACCTTCAGCTCCTGCTTCTTCTTGCCGTCGGCGAACCACATCGTGTGCTCGTTGCCGTCGCGGCGAACCCACACCTGCAGCTTCTTCGAGAGCGCGTTCACGACCGAGACGCCGACGCCATGCAGGCCGCCGGAGTACTGGTAGGTCTTCTCCGAGAACTTCGCGCCGGCGTGGAGCCGGGTCAGGATGACCTCGACGCCCGAGACGCCCTCTTTCGCGTGCTTGTCGACCGGCATGCCGCGCCCGTTGTCGACGACCGTGACGGAGTTGTCGTCGTGGAGGGTCACGGTGATCTCGTCGCAGTAGCCGGCAATCGCCTCGTCGGCGGCGTTGTCGATCACCTCCTGCGCGAGATGGTTCGGCCGTTCGGTGGTCGTGTACATGCCGGGGCGCTTCCGCACCGGCTCGAGTCCCGTGAGGACTTCGATGGCTGAGGAGTCGTAGGAAGAGGTCATGGTCAGCGGGCGCGGATTGTATAGAAGAGTGATGAGTGAAGAGTGAAGAGTGAAGAGTGAAAGGGCTCCAGGTTGACAGGACGAGCCTGCCACCCATGACTCCACGCTGCGTAGACCTCTTCCCTTTTCACTCTTCACCCTTCACTCTTCACTCTTCTTCATGAACCACCTCGCCCACCTCTTCCTCGCCGGCCGGTCGGCCGAGTCGCTCATCGGGAACCTCGCGGGCGATTTCGTGAAAGGACCGCTCGGCGAGCGGTTCACGCCGGGAATCCGCGCCGGGATCATGGGGCATCGGAAGATCGACGCTTTCACCGACTCGCATCCGGCGGTCGCAGCATTCCGGCGCGTGCTGATCCCGGATCACGGCCACTACGCGCGGGTGATCGCCGACATGTTCTTCGACCACTTCCTCGCGGGCGACTTCGAGCGCTGGAGCGGCGAGCCGCTTCCGGCATTTCTTTCCCGGACGTTCGAAACCATCGACCCGCATGCGGAAGGTCTCCCCGATCGCCTGAAGGAGATCTACCCGCACATGCGCGATGGCCGCTGGTTCGCGTCGTACGCGAGGGTCGAGGGAATCGAGCGGGCGCTCGCCGCCATTTCCCGGCGCTTCAGCCGGACTGTCGACCTTGCGCCCGCGGCACGACATCTCGTCGACTCCCGCACCGAGCTCGAGCGCCGGTTCCTCGAGTTTTTCCCGGATGTGGTGCGGTATGGGAAGGGTGTGAATGGGTGGGAGTGAGGATGGGACCTATGGGACGGATGGGACGAATGGGACCTGTGGGACCCGACCACCCCCTGCGATGAGCCTGGTCTTCCCATTCGTCCCATCGGTCCCATTCGTCCCATTCGTCCCATGACTCCCGCTACCATTCGCCCATGAAGAGCATCCAGGAAACCTACGCCCCTCAGAACCGCTGCTTCGGCTGCGGCCCTTCGAACGACAAAGGTCTCGGCATCCGCAGCTTCGTCGAGGGGGAGGAACTCGTCGCCGAGTGGATGCCGTCCGAGCATCACCTCGCGTTCGAAGGGATCATGAACGGCGGGATCTGTGGAGCGCTGCTCGACTGCCACAGCAACTGGGCCGCGGCCTGGCACCTGATGCAGAAACAGGGCGCCGACACGCCTCCGTGCACGGTGACCGCCGACTTCCACGTCTTCCTCAAGCGGCCGACTCCGATGGACGTCCCGGTCCGCCTTCGCGCGCGGGTCGTCGAGTCCGAGGGTGATCGCGCCGTCGTCGAGGCAACGATCGAGTCGAAAGGGAAGATCACCGCGACCTGCCGCGGCACGTTCGTCGCCGTGAAGGAAGGACATCCGGCGTATCACCGCTGGTGAGCCGATGAACCTGGTCCTCCTCTTCGCGGACGACTTCGTATCGAGCGACGTCGTCCGCCTTTCCGGGCGGCGCCTCGACCATGTGCGGGAGATCCATCGCGCGGCTCCAGGCGATTCGCTCTTCGTCGGCATCGAGGAAGGCAAGGTCGGACGGGGGACGATCACGTCGCTCGACGATCGCGGCCTCGAGATGCGCGTCGAGCTGACTGCTCCTCCGCCACCCCCTCTCCCGATGACGCTCGTCCTCGCCCTGCCGAGGCCGAAGGTGCTGAACCGCGTGATCGCGAGCGCTGCGTCGCTCGGCCTCAAGCGGATCTACCTGATCAACGCCTGGCGCGTCGAGAAGGCTTACTGGAGCTCGCCTCGCCTCACTCCCGACAACCTCCGCCTTCAGAGCATCCTCGGCCTGGAGCAGGCGCGCGACACCGTCCTTCCGCAGATCGAGACGCGACGGCTCTTCCGCCCGTTCGTCGAGGACGAGCTCCCGGCGATCGCGTCCGACAGCCGCCGCCTGGTCGCCCATCCGCACGGCGACGAGCCATGCCCTCGCGCAGTCGCCGGCCCTGTGACCCTCGTGATCGGGCCGGAGGGAGGATTCATCGACCGCGAGATCGAGTCGCTGCGCGGAGCAGGCTTCACGCCGGTGACGCTCGGGGCGAGGATCCTGCGCGTGGAGACCGCAGTCGCGGCACTCGTGGGGCGAATAGGAGAATAGGACCAATAGGACCTATGGGACCTATGGGACCCGCCCGCCCGAGGATGAACGCGGCGGTCCTCGTCAATGGGGCTTCGGTCCCCGAGTCCCTGAGTCCCTGAGTCCCTCGGGTTCCTCCGTGTTCGCGGTGTCCTCACGCTTCACTCTTCACTTCGGGAGGGTGGGTCCTATTGGTCCTATAGGTCCTATAGGTCCTATTCGTCCTATTGTTCCTATTCCTAGACCATCAACCGCAGCGGCTGCTCGATGTACCGCCGCAGGGTCTTGAGGAAGTCCGCCCCGGTCGCACCGTCGACGACCCGGTGATCGCACGACATCGTGACGTTCATCCGCTCGCGCACGACGACCTGGCGTTCGACGACCACCGGCCGGGGTTCCGCGGCACCGATCGCCAGGATCGCGACGTTGGGCGGGTTGATGATCGCGGTGAATTCGCTGATCCCCCACGCGCCGAGGTTCGAGATCGTGAACGTGCTCCCCTGGTACTCCTCCGGCTTGAGCCGGCGGTTCTTCGCCTTGTCGGCGAGCGCGCGAACCTCGGCGGCGATGTCGAGCACCGAGCGTCTGTCGGCGTTCCGCACGACCGGCGTGATGAGTCCCTCCGGTGTCGCGACGGCGATGCCGACGTGGATCTCGCCGTGGTGCGTGATCGCGTCGTCGCCCCAGCTGGCGTTGACGTTCGGGTGGTGCCGCAGGGCGAGCGCCGCGGCGCGGACGATGAAGTCGTTCACGCTCACTTTGGCTTCGGCGATGTCGCCGAGCTGCTGGCGCAGCGAGAGGAGCTCCGTCACGTCGAATTCGGCCGTCAGGTAGAAGTGCGGGATCGGGCCGGTCGACTCGGCGAGCCGTTTCGCGATCGTGCGCCTCATTGCGCTCAGAGGGATGATCTTCGTCTCGAGC